>JAJXSS010000130.1 GCA_021784455.1 Planctomycetota bacterium | reverse complement strand
ACACGAGGCAGGGGTGGTTTCATGGCCTGGCTCCATTGCCATCGGCATATTTTAGAACGCATCGCATGATCCCACAGATAAGAAGCGACCCCGGCGCCGCCTCCAGCCTAGTCCCCGAAAATCGCATTCACACGCTTCTGGAGTTCCCGTTCGGTGGCTTGGTTCACATCGCCCTGCGCCCGGAGAATTTCGTAGAGCAGGTTAATGGCTTCCTGGAAGCCCTCCTGCTTGTGCATGGCTTTCAGGGCCAGCCGCATGGCGGCAATGGCGACCGTCTGGCGGGCCAGGGCCTGGCCCAGGGCGGCGTCGCGCTGGGCCGGAACGGTCAGCTTGCGGGCCTGGTCCAGCCAGTCAGCGGCCTGGGGCATTGGTTCCTGCATCACCCCGCGCAGGGGGCGGATGATCTGGTCGCGCAGACGCCGCACCGACGGACCGGTCTCGTCCTCCAGCTTATTGTTGAGCACCTCGGCCAGGATCTCCTGGAACTGGTCGGTGATGGTGCCGGTGCGCTGCACCGCCAGAAGCTGGCGCTTCTGGGACTGGTTCAGGGCCTGCCGGTCCGCATCCGAGAAGGCCGGCTTCCCGCGCACCCCCACCAAAAGGGCCTGCACATCCGTCTGCAGGTCTTCCTGATCCCTTAACAGACGCTCGAACTGCTGGCGTTGTTCCTGCTCGCGGCGCAGAAGCTCGCCGCGCAGCTCCTGATCCGTCACCACGCGCAGGAAAAACGTGGACGACTGGCCCAGGTTGGGCCCGCGGACCGTATCGTTATCCCGGGCCTCGACCTGGAAGGTCAGGTTGCCCCCGGGCGTGACTTTCAACGGCTGCACCTGCAGGAGATAGGTGTAGTCGATTTCCCTGGCCGGCAGGCGCGGCGCCAGGCCGGGCATGGGCAGAATTTTCGATTTTGGATTTTCGGCTTTCGCTGGGGAGGCAGCAGTGCCCTTGTTCGCAGGCGCGGTGGCCGCAGCGGGGGGCGCCTCTTTGCCTGCCCCCTGCCCCTCGCCCTTGACCGCTTCGGAAGAAGCTTCGGGCTGACCCACCCGCAGGTTCACATCGGTGGCGGTGACCGCAAAATCATCGGAAAACCGGCAGACGATGGGCACGGTGGCCCGGTCGGTGACCATGGCCGTAATGCCCTGCAGGCGGGCCCGGACCAGGGGTTTGCGGTCGGGCACGATGCGGAGCACGAAATTCAGCGGCTGCCGGGACGCCAGCCCGTCGCGATCCGTGAGCATGATGCCGTACACCCCGCCCTTGAGTTGCCCGGGGGCAAGGGCAAAAGCAAACGTCCGGGCATCCGGCGGACCGGCCGATCCGGCGGGACGGGTGGTGGGGTCGCAGGTGGCCAGGGGCTTATCCGCGAACCCCAGGCGGGCGGTGCTCAGCGGGCGGCTGGCCCGGCCGTAAATCTCCAGGCTGCTGCCCGGGTAGACATCGAACGACGATTGATTGGCCGGCATCTGGGCCACCGGCAGCCGGGTGTAGGCCGGCGGATGCAGCACCAGGTGCAGTTCCTGCACGGCGGGGCGGTCCACCAGCCGCACGCTGTACCACCGGGTACACTCGTCCCCGCCGCGCAGCCGGAAACTGAAGGGCTCCAGCACATTCCGCAGCGCCGCCCGGAACTGCGTCTGGCCCGTCTGCACCAGTTCCTGCGTCAGCCGATCGGCCGAAGGACCATCCGAGCGCACATCCATATAGACCACCGACGGAACCACGCCCCGGGCTTGAACCATCATCTGCCAGTCGTCCCCGCGCGGCAGGACCAGTTCGCCGGCATCGTCCACCTCGGGGATCAGGTGCGTTCTCTGCCACCATTGAACATCCTGCAGCCGGACATTGCGGTCGAACCACAACCGCATCACCGCCCGGGCCGGCGGAACCAGGAAGAGTCCGGCCAGGATCAGCCAGGCCCCGGCCGCCAGCACCGCCAGCCGCCGCACCTGGCGGCGGAAATCGGCCGCAATCGCCCCGCGGAAATCGACTTGCTCGGCCGCGCGAACCCCCGCCTGAATGACCGCGGCCACCAGCGCCGGCGAGGCCTCCCGGTGTTCCTCCCGGGGCAGGCGGGCCAGCTCCACCGCGCTGATAAAGGACTGGCCCAGGTGCGGGTACGCCTGTTCCACGCGCAGACACAACTGCCGGTCGCTCACCCGCCGGGCCAGCGGCCGCAGCAGCCGCCGGTAGCAGGCCACGGCCAGAAACGCCGCCACCCCCAGCAGAATCAGGGCCCGCTGGGTGCGGTCAAAGCGCCACGTCCAGTCCACCAGCAGGTCCACCGCCACGAAGGCCCCAAGGTACAGGGCCACCAGCGCCAGGCCGCGCACGGCCAGATGGGCGTAGACCGCGCGGCGCAGGCGGCCAAGCTTGCGTTCGACGCTGCGGGGCAGGATGGGCAGGGGCATCGTGGTCATGCGGGCTTCACAGCAGCTTGTTGCGCTTGCGCAGGGTCCATTCGGCGGCCAGCAGACCCACCAGAATCGCCAGCAGGGTGGGACTGTCCCACAGGGCAATCGGTTCCCCGCGGATGATGGTGGTCTCGCGGCGATCGGGGATCAGACCCGGCACGGTCATGGCCTGATCGATGTCCAGATACCGGCCGCCGCTGTGGCGGGCGATCTCCTGCAGCAGCGGCTTGTTCAGACGCGGGTCGTTGAACTCGATGCGCGGCAGTTCCACCGTGAACGTCCGCACCAGCCGCACCGGTGCGCTGCCGGGCTCGCCGGGCAGCACCAGGGACAGCTCGTTGGTGCCCAGATGCGTCGCCAGAACACTGGCCTCGTAGGCCCCTGGCCGGTTGGCTACCGGATGCAAATCCACCGCCACCGGCCCCCGCCCCCCCACCGCCAGCGCGGCCTGGACCCGGGGTTCCTTCAGGGGCTGGAAGGCTTGATCATAGAGGCGGGCCGTGATGTGGACCGGAGCCCCCAGGGTGTACACCTCGTTGTCCGTGGCCAGCACCCCCCTGCGGGCCCCGCCCAGGCGCCGGCCTTCCACCAGGTAGCGCACCGTCTGAATCCAGAATTTATCGAAGTACTCGCTGTCGTGGCCCACGCTGCGCCAGCGCCAGGTGCTGTCGATTCCCAGGTAAACGGTGCGCCCGGCGCCATACTGGCCGCTGACCAGCAGCGGCCGGGCCCCGTCACTGGTCCGCAGCGCGGGATCGGTGTGCTGAAGCAGCGTGTGGGCGCCCGGCTTGGCCATGCGGGCGGGAAAGCTCCAGTACACGCCCGGCAGCGATTCCCAGAGGCGGCGGTTGACCGCCCCATCCGGATCGAAGCGGGTGATCGGGTGGTCATAGCCGTCGGGCGTCAGTTGCATCGGCCACGGCCGGATGTGCAGCGTGGTCAGCGATTCCACATCCAGGGTCTGGCTGCTGTCGAAACTCACCGGCAGCAGGTCCATCAGCCCCGATGTCAGCCGGTAGGACAGCAGTTGCGCCGTGTACCGCGGCCCGGCCGCGAACAGGAAGCCCCCGCCGTGGTCCTTCACGAAGCTCTTGAGCAGGTCGATCCACTGCGGGCGCAGCTCCAGCGGGTCGTAGACCGGGCTGGGGTTGGGGTCGAGCATCAGCACCACGTCGTATTTGAACAGATCGGCCGGCGTGTCCGGCAGATGGTTAATGACGGTGCGGCCATCCTGGGCCACATCCAGGTCCAGGGACTGAAGCCAGCAGGACAGATTGATCGACTTGTCGCGCAGCAGCAGATTCTTGAGATCCTGATAGTCCCACGACGCCACCCCACTGATCAGCAGCACCCGGGCGGCCTGGGAAACCACGTTCACCGTTACCGGCCGGGACACGTTGTCCTGGGTGCTGGATTCGCCGGCCAGCGGCGCCACACGCACGGTGTAGACGAACCGGCCGGTTTCATGGGGACGGTATTCGAAGCTGGTGGTGATCTGGTTCTGACCCGCCGGCAGCCGCACCGTCCGGCGGGCCACCACCTGGCCGGCGCCGGCCGACCCGCTGGCATCCGCCGGCTGCTGCACCAGTTCCAGGTCCAGGGGCTGATCGCCGAGGCCCTGGCCCTGAATCACCGCCTCCAACTGGAAGGGATCATCCCGCCAGACGGTATCGCGGGCCCACAGATCGGCCACCCGCACGTTGCGCGGGAGGGTCGGATCCCCCACCCCGATGGGGAAGATGGGCACCTTCTGGGCCCCAGCCTGATCGGCCGCGGCCAGAGGATCGTCGCTTTCCGTGTTCTGGCCATCGGTCACCAGCACGATGCCGGCCACGGGATTACCCGCCACGCTCTTGAGCGCATCCCGAATGGCCCGCCCCAGGTTGGTCGCCGGACCCGTGGGCTTGAGCACCAGCGGCCCGCCGCCGGCCGCCTGGGCCACCGGCTGGACCGTCGGCGCCCCGGCCCCGCCGGTCTGGGGCGGCAGGCTCTTGACCAGGTTCACCCGGTTGGAAAAGGTCATCACCTGCACCCGGCCGTGCCGGGCCAGATCCTCCAGGAAGGCGCCCCCGTGGCGGGCCAGCAGGCGGTTCACCAGATCCGCCCGGGACAGGCGGCTGGCCCGGACCGCCGGAATGTCCTCGTTCAAGGCCGCCGCCACATGGGCCGCCTCCCCGGCATCGCCATAGCGGTCTTTGATCGACATGGACAGCGAATCATCCAGCAGCACCAGAACCGAAGGCTGGATCACGTGCCGCTGGAACACCGCCAGCGCTGGCCCCAGAAAGAGAATGGCCAGCAGTACCAAAACGCCCGCCCGCAGCGCCGCCAGCATCGCCCGCTGGCGCGGCGCGCACCCGCCGCTCTCGCGCTTATAAACCTGGAACACCCCCCACACCACCCCCAGAACCACCGCCAGAAACAGGAACAGGGCCCAGGATCCCGGTGCGTGCAGCCACACCAGCTCCGTGCCCGCATGCGGCGGCAGGCGCGAGGCATCGATCCCCAGCAGGTACAGCAACCAGCGCGTCAAACGTTACTCCTTCCCAGGCTCTGCCCCGGGTGAGCCCCGCCGTGCCCCACGCCTCGGCCGCGGGCAGCGGCCGGCGCAGAACAACCGGGATGGAGCCCGTTCCAACTCATCAGGGTCGATCCGAGGCCTCGTAGTGGAAGGCCAGCACGCCTTGATCGGGCTGGATGGTGGGGATCAGAAGCACGCCGCCGACCACCATGGGCGGCTGGATGACATTGGCCACCCGCCCCTCGCCCAGGGGCGTGGGCAGTTCCACCGTCCGGCCCTTGTCACGCAGCAGCAGCGTGGCCTGCCAACCGGCCAAGGGGTTGGCCGGTCCGGGTCTGTTCTGCAGACGCATCACCGGCAGCCACGGATCGCACGCCGCCAGCGTCTGGACGCTGGTCCGCTGCCCGATGTTGCGGCCCAGGGCCACGCTGCTGCTCACCTGGCCGCTGTGGGCGTCCACGATAGTCAGGCTCAGTTCGTTGCGGGCGTCGAAACCCTGGATAAAGAGCCAGCGGCCATCCCCGGACAGGGCCACATCCTGAATGCCGCGCAGGTCCTGGGCCCGCGCCGCCAGACAGACTTTGCCGGTTCGCAGGTCCACCAGCCACAGATCCGGGGCACTGAAGGAAAAGGCCGCCAGCGTATCCGCCGTCAGCGGCACGCCCTGCACCTGCTGGCCCAGGTACGCCAGATCCCACAGCTTGGCCCCGGTGGCCAGCGACCGCAGGGTCACGCCCCGGCTGGACTGGTACAGCACGCCTTGCCGCAGCACGCGCAGCGGTGTATTGGGCCGCAGGTCGGGCAGTTCGGTGCGGGCCAGCACCCGCCCCGTCTGCCGATCGCAGGTCAGGATCTGCTTGCCTCCATCGAGAAAGAGCTGCACGGCGCCCTGGGCCACCACCACGCCGTCCACCGTCTGACGCTCGATGCTGCGCGTCCAGCGCAGGCTGCCGTCGCCGCTGTCCATCACGCGCACTTCATCGGCCAGCGTCTTGCGGTTCAGGTACACCTGCGCCACCACGCCGCTGCCCAGGGCCAGTCGCGCCGCCCCGGCGGGCATGCCGCGGTAGAACGCCGGCCCCACCATCACCGCCTGGTTCACGCCGGGCAGGGCGCCTTGGGGGTCGGAACCGCTGGTGGACCACAGGGTCTGACCGCTGGCCAGACCCACCGCGGTCACCTTGTCCGGGGCGACCAGCAAGCCGATCAGACCGTCCCGGGCCACACGAAAGTCCGGCCCGATCGGCCGCAAGGGGGCCCCGGGCATCGCCCATCCCGCCAGTCCGTCGCTCTTCTCCAGGACACGCTGCGACCGCCCCAGGGGCAGGTCCCAAACCTCTCGTCCGGTATGCACATCCAGGCACACCAACTGGACGCGCGTCTGATCGTTGGTCGTCCCCTGCACCAGCACGTGCTCCCCCGCAAACTGGCTGGGTGCAGAGCCGGCCAGGCTGAGCATCTGTTGCGGCCGGTTGCGCCAGATCCAGGCCAGACGGTTGGGCGGGCCCGCCAGATGCGGCACGGGGGGGGCCGCGGCACTCATGGTGACCCCCAACTGCCGCAACCCGTCCTGGGCCAGCTCGCCCGCCGGTACCGCATGCCCATCTTTCATCACCGGGACATCCGCCAGATCCCTGGCCACGCGGAACCATTCCCAGGCCGCCTGGCGCTTCCAGCCCGCCTGGGCATCGAACCGGGCCAGGGCCACCAGCCCCGCCGCGGCCCGCGGCCGGTCGGGGGCGGCGGCCAGGGCCGTCAGCACGTTCTGGGCCCGCTCCAGTTGGCCGGCGTCCCGCAGCCGGCGGGCGGCCAGCCAACTGGCCTCGAAGGCCGCGCCCGTATCGGGATAGGCGCGGGCCACGGCCAGCAGAGCATCCACCGCCCCGCCCGCGTTGATGGCCGTCTGCACCGCCTGCCGGCCACGGTCCTCACGCCCGGCCGCCAGGGCCGCCCCCTGAGGCGAGGCCAGCAGCTCCTTGATCTCCTGGCCGGCAATCAGGGCCGCCTGGGCCTGGCAGTGCGGGTCGCCCGGCAGATCGACCAGAATCTGCCGGGTATCCAGGGCCACCGTCTCATAGCGGGCCAGGGCCGAGGCCCACTGGCCGCTGGCAGCATCAAGCCCGGCCCGGGCCAGGGCCAGGCGCAACTGGTCCTGCGGGGCGCGGGCCAGCGGCTCGGCCTCGGCCAGGTAGGCCTGGGCCTGCTGAGGCCGGCTGTGCGCCAGGCGCAGCAGCACTTCGATCATCAGCCGCCGTGCCGCCTCCTGCTTGGGCTCATCCAGCCCGGTTTGGGCCAGAAGCTGACGCAGATCGTTGACCGCATCGTCCGGTCGATCCAGGCTCTGGTACAACCAGGCCCGGTCCAGCCGGGCGGCAGCATCCCCAGACTTGATGCGCCGGTTCAGCATGGCCAGACGCGTCTGGCTGTCCACCATCCGGTACACCCGCTCCAGCCCCATGGCCAGAAGGTGCTGCCCGTCCGTAAACAGATTGCCGACCGGGTCGCCGCCGGGTGTCGCCAGACGCAGCGTGGCCAGGCGCCGGCCGGTCGCCGGGTCCAGGCACACCGCCCGCCCTTCCGCGGGCACCACCACCTGCCGGGCCGTCAGGAATCCGTGCCCCGTGCTGTCCTGCAGCTTGTCTTGCCACACCGTGGCACCGGTGGCCGTGTCGCAGCGGCGCACAACCTCCGGCCCGGCCACGAACAACCCGCCGCCTTCCACGCCCAGCACGTACCGGGCATGGCCCTTGGGCACCTGATATAGAACGTGCCCGTCGCGGCGGTCCAGGGCCAGCAGCACCGGGCTGTCGCTGGGCGCCAGCAGAATCCGCGGGCCATCGGGAATGACCGTGTCCTGTTCCCAGCCCGTGCCCGCCGGCATGCGGAAATTGCCCCCGAAATTCATCATCCACGGCCCCTGGGGCAGATGCCGCTGGTAGCGGCACGCCCACTGCACGGTGCCATCGCCCGCATCCACGCTCAGCAGCACCCCGCGCCCCGTGGCCACCAGCAGTTCGCCGCTGTCCAGCGCCATGCCCACCGGCGACCAGGTTACGCTCTGCCCCGAAGGTCCCGAGCAAAGCAGGGTGTGAAATCGCAACTGGCCGGTGGCCGCGTCCAGGCCCAGCAGCCACAGGAAATCGCCCTGCACCGCCGGCACCAGCAGGTGATCGCCGCTCAAAATGGGGGGGGCCACAAAATCCAGAGCCTGGGCCACACTGTTTCCGCCACCGCCGCCGGCGGCCTCCGCCGCGGAGGACTTGAGCGCCGCTTGCAGGTCCGAACCGCTCACCTGCCACAATCGCCGGCCGCTGGCGGCTTCCACGGCCACCAGATCGCTGGCATCCCCTCCGCCTTGCTGCTGAGGCATGGATGGCACAAACCCAATGGTCGCCGGCCGATGTCCGTCTATGAAATACACCACCCCATGAGCCAGACACAGGGACTTGCTGATGCGGTCGCCGAAAAACGCCACTTCGGTCGGCGTCTGGGGCAGGTTGTTGAGCCCCGGATAGCCGGCACCGACGAACATGCTGCTCTGATAGGCGTTGCGATTGGGGGTTTCGTCCACCTTCCAGACCAGGTCCCCCGTCTCGATGCTCAGGCAGACCAGGGCCGTGTGCGTCTTGAAGACCATCCGCCCGCCACTGAGCACCATCTGTCCCGTCGGCAGCCAGCCCATCTTTTGCCAGCGGCTGATCAACTGCGGCCGGCTCTGGGGCCGCCCCGCAGGCCCCATGGCCCCGCCGATCAGGACCTCCGTCCCGTTGCGCAGGAAATTGGGCGGGATCAGGTCGTACTGGAAGGCCGGCCAAAGCGGCGTCCACAGCGACCCGTGGCTCACGCCGCTGGCCGGCAAGGCGGTCATGAGGCCGCTGCGATCGGGCCGGCCCAGGGTCATGTCCCAATCGCCCGCGGCCGCCGCAGTCGTCCGCCTCGCCGGGCTCTGGGCCCGTTCGATCTCCCGCAGCACCAGCGTCACCTCATGCTCCGGCAGCGGGCGCTTTTCCGCCTGCGCCAAAGCCAGAGCCTGCCGGGCCTGGGCCGGGTCCCCCAGCCGGGCGCAGGCCACCGCCAGCCGCAGCGCCACCGCCACCTTGTCCACGTGCGGCTTGGGATACACCGTCAGGATGCGCTGAAACAGCCGGCGGGCGGCCGCAAACCGGTACTCATCCAGATCCCGGCATCCCAGTTCGTAGGCCGCTTGGTCCCCGAGCGAACTCAGGAAATAGCGCCGCACCAGTTCGGTCAAGGCCGCCTGCCGGTCCGTGGCATCACCGCCGCGGTCCCAAAGCACCTGAGCCGGCCCGTCCGCCGCCAGCCGGTATTCCGCCAGCCCCTCGGGCGGCAGACCCGCCAGCATGGCCTCGACCTGGACCGCGGCCGGCTGATAAAACCGGCCGTTCTGCGAAGTCAGGATCTGGCCCGAATGATCCAGCACGTGCTGCAGCACCAGAGCCACCTCCCGGTATTTGCCGTCCTGCACGTACTGCCGGCAGCGGTGCAACAGGCCGTCCACATCCGGATCCGTGTTCAGGCTCGCCCCCGACAAGGGCACCGCGTCCTCCGACGGGCGGGTGGCCGCCGACGGCTGGGGCGCGGTGGCGGCCGGCTTGATCAGCACCATCCCCCCGCCCTGGATCA
>JAJXSS010000129.1 GCA_021784455.1 Planctomycetota bacterium | reverse complement strand
CTCCTGACTCAAGAACGAGGAGAATCCCTCAGAAAACCAGGCAGTCCCCGCCCTGAAGGCTTCTTGGTTGCGGAATCGCTGCCACGCTGCTGACCATCTGGAAAGTCTTGTTGTCGGCCGGCGGCATCATGTCGCGCACACCCACCACGCCGCTGACGCTACGGTCGTCCACACTGATATTCACTTCGTGATTGCCAAACAGCTCGGGGTTCTTGCGGTTGACGCGGGTGATGGCCCGGACTTCATATACCCCGGCCGCCCGGGCACGGAATTTCCACGACACGCCCATTGCGGGATCTGTCCAGCCTTCGACGCCCCGGGCATGGTGCTGCTTCATATTGCCCCGGACTTGGGCGAGCGCGGTGGGAAAATGGACCGCCGAGTCGCCGTATTGAAAAATCAACTGCTCGGCCCTGGGCGGGCCGTCCAGGGTCACGGCGACGACCGACACGGTCTTCTCCGGGGCCGCGGCGGGGAGGAGGAAGTTGACGACATCAGCTTCCTGCTCGATGCCAACGGAGGCCTGTGCCGCCCCCAGGAGGTGGGCGGCAAGAACCTTGTTCTGCAGCCCGTGGAGGGCGATGCCCCGCTCGGACCACTGCTTCACCAGCAGGTAGAGGGTGTTCCCCTTGCTGGTCACGCGGCCCCAGGGCGGATCGGTCATCAAAGGGCTGGCCTGCGTGCCGTAGATCGCTTCACCGTTGCGCCGCAGCCACTGGCCCACCTGGCGCAGCAGTTCCACGCTGGGCTGCGGGATGATGCCTTCGGCGGTCGGTCCCACGTTGAGGAGGTAGTTCACCCCCTTGGAGGCGCAGTTGACCAGCAGGTCAATGAGGGAATCGACCGACTTCCAATGATGGTCATCTTTCTTGAAGCCCCAGGTGTCGTTGAGGGTGGCAGGGGTTTCCCAGGCCCCCGGCAGCTTGCCGACGGGATGCTCGTTGTCGCCCAGGCTGCCATAGTCGCCCACATCGTTACCCACCCGGCCGCTCACCAGGCAGGCCGGCTGCAGTTCATGCACGAGGTCGCGAAGCGCTTCGCTCTGGGCCTTGGAGATGGTGACCGGGACATCGAACCAGATCAGCCCGATCGGGCCGTAGTGGGTCAGCAGCTCGCGCAGGTTGGGCTTGACGACGGTGTCGAGGTATTTCTGGAAATCCTCCGGGGGCCGTTGATAGGCGAGCGATGAATCGCCGGGCTTGGCCTCCTCCCAGTGGCCGCCGCCGCCGGGGGCGTGCCAGTCGAGGTCCTGCGAGTAATAGAAGCACATCCGGATGCCCCGCTTGTTGCAGGCCGCCGCCAGTTCCTTCATCGGGTCGCGCTTGAAGGGCGTCTGCTTCACGATGTTGTAGGGGTTGCTCGGCGAGTCAAACATGCAGAAACCATCGTGGTGCTTGGCGGTGATGACCAGGTATTTCATCCCCGCATCCTGGGCGAGCTGAGCCCACACCTCGGCGTCAAATCCCACCGGATTGAACTGCCCGGCCAGTTTTTCGTATTCGAGAATCGGGATCCTAAGATCGCGCATGATCCACTCGCCAATGTGCGGGGTCTTCTGGCCGTTAAACTCCCCCGCAAGAACCGCGTAGAGTCCCCAGTGAATGAACATCCCAAAGCGTGCCTGGGTCCACCACTGCAAACGTTCTTTCGCATCCATGGGAAATGCATCCTTTAGCCGGCGGCACAACAGTGAGGCAGGACGGCCGGCGGCCCTGCAGACCGACCATGATAAAAGGAAATGCGGTCAGGGGGCAGATCGGCAGTTTGAGCCGGCGTAAGGTTGTGGACCGTGGGGGCCCGGCAAAAAAGACACCAGACGTTCCTGGCGTTGTGCTGCAGAAGCGTGGCTGCACGCACCCTGTCGCTTAAACGGTGGCCGGGCTCAGAATCGGCAAACGCACGCCCGCGACCGGCATTCCCGGCGCCGCTTCGTGTTCGACTTCGTCGAAGGTGACGTACGGGAGGTCCAGGTCCTTGAGCATCTGATGGTCCTGCTCGGCGGGCCGGCCGAAGGTGGTCAGGTAGTTGCCGATCATGAAGGAACTGGCCCCGGCGAAGAAGATCCAGGAAACCAGGTCGCGCAGGATCTTGTCCCGGCCGCCGGCGATCTTCAGTTCACTGGTGGGCAGCACGAAACGGTAGAGGGCGATGATGGACAGCGCCTCCATCGGGGTCAGGTCCGGCTGCCGGCCGTACAGCGCGGTGCCGGGAATGGCGTTAAGGAAATTGATGGGGGTGACATCCGCGCCCAGCTCACGCAGTTCCAGGGCCATGTCGATGCGGTCTTCCCAGGTCTCGCCCATACCGAAGATGCCCCCCGAGCAGATGGACAGCCCCGCCGCCTTGGCAATGCGGATGGTGCGCACGCGGTCGTCATAAGTGTGGCTGGAGATAATGTGGGGGAAGTGCCGGCGGCTGGTTTCCAAGTTGTGGTTCACCCGCTGGACACCCATTTCCTTCAGCCTTCGGGCTTGATCCTGGGTCAACTCCCCCAGCGTGGCACAGGGGCGCAGGCGCCCGCCGGCCGCCGCGCCGCGGAAAAAGGGCTCCAGCCAGTCCAGTTCCTTTTCCGTAGGTCCGCGGCCGGAGTTCACCACCCCGAACGAACTCGAACCCAGGGCCAAGGCCTGGTCCATTGCGCCTTGCATCTCGTCCACCGACAGCTTGCTGGGCGACACGTGGGTCTGGAACTTGGCCGACTGCGAGCAAAAGCCGCAGTCCTCCGAGCAGTTGCCGGCCTTGCCGGCCACGATCGAGCAGAATTTGACCGCCCGCCCGCAATAGCGGATGCGGATCTTGTTGGCCCAGTAGAAAAGGTCATACAGGTCATCCCCCCGGGCGGCGGCCAATTCCAGCGCCTGGGCGCGGTTGAGCCGGCCGCCGTCCAGCACCAGGCGGGCAAGCTGAGCGATGCGGTCAGCCAAGGCAGGGGGATTGGGGCTCTGGATCATGAAAACTCCCTATAAGGAATACCCCTCGTGGGGCGGCACGAATGGTAGAAGGCCTCAGGGCATGGTCAAACGCCTCCCCCAAGAAACAGATGGTGTACCGCGCCCCGGAATGGGCGGCCAGGAGCGCAGGCAGCCAAATCCCGGTGCCCGTCAGGACCCACCGGTAATCGCCGTTCCACCGGGCAGGATCAACCACCGGACGCAGAAGACCGATCAACGCTGCATGCGGCCGCGCGTGCGGCCTCCCGTGCCGGTGCCGGCAAACAGCCGGTTGAGGTTCTCCACGTACACGGGGTCCACGCGGCTGTTGGCCCCGGCAATGACGGTGTCGTAGATGATCAGGGTCCCGGTGACGTTGTCCACCAGGTAAAGAGAGTCTTCGGTCAGCCGTGTACGCGCAGTGGCCATCGTGTAGTCATCCCGGCTGGCGACCACCTCGGCCTGGGCCTGGGGCAGGCGATCCTGGGCCAGCACAAAGACGAGTGCCAGCAGCACGGCGGCCGAAGCAAAGAGGCTGATGCAGGCGAGCTGGATACGGTCCATGGTCGCACTCCTATTGGGGGAAGGGGTTAAGGAAAAGGGCCTCAGCGACCACCAGCGCCGGCGGCGGCCTGGATGTCGTTGGTGATCACGCGGCCGCCCAGTACCTGAAACGTCTTGTCCGCCGAGTTGAACAACGTGGCCAGCAGCTTGCCCGAACGCAGCTCAAGGATGTATACCACCTGCGTATTGTTGCGCGCGGGGTTGTCGGCCGGGATGAGCACGTATTGCGACCGACCCCCGCCCTGAGCCGCGGCCTGAGGCGGCGTCAGCGCCAGCAGCACCACCGCCGCCAGCAGCACGATGTTCAGAGCGATCAGGGCACCGAGGGAGCGTTTGTTCATGGTTCGACTCCTTGCCAAAAACCGGCCCGCATCGGCCGGGGTGCGAATCAATCAATCCCGGTGGCTGCGCCGGCTGGTCATAAACGCCGCCAGAGCCACCCCCCCCACCAGGACCAAGGCGACCACCACCGCCACCCAGTCCGACCGGCTGGGCGCCGAGCCAATATCCGCCAAAATGGAACAGGTGTTAATCAGGAACAACCCCATGGGTAACACCGCCTTATTCTACCCATCATAGCGAGGCCGGCACTGGAGGTAAACGGGCTGCAAAAGGCCGGGGATAACTCGCGGAACTCCTGCGGCACACGCCCGCCGTTTTCTGCTGGCCGCGCCCATGCCCGGGCCCGCGGCGTGTTACGATGGGGGCCATGCATTCATGGTGGTTGTGGATCATCGTGGCCTACGGGTGTGGATCCGTGCCTTTCGGCCTGCTTATCGGCCGGGCCCGCGGGGTGGATGTACGCAAGGCCGGCAGCGGCAACATCGGGGCTACCAATGTCGGCCGGGTCCTGGGCCGAAAATGGGGGGCCCTGTGCTTCGCCCTGGATGTCATCAAGGGCGGCGGGCCGGTCCTGGCCGCCGGCCTGGTCCTGGGCTGGACGGGCGCGGCCCATCTGGGCCCGCGGCAGACCTGGCAATGGCTGGCCATCGCCGCCGCCGCCATGCTCGGCCATGTGTTCCCGGTGTGGCTCAAGTTCCGCGGCGGCAAAGGCGTGGCCACCGGCCTGGGCGTGATGCTGGGCCTGTGGCCGGCCCTGACGCTGCCGGGGGTCGCCGCGGGGCTGACCTGGCTGCTGTTTGCCAGTTGCCTGCGCTATGTCAGCCTGGCCAGCATCATGGCCGCCCTGCTGCTGCCCTTCTACGTCCTGGTGGAAGCTACCCTCCGCGGCCAGGGGCCCGGCGCCACCGCCCCGCTGCTCATTGTCACGGGCCTGATGGCCCTCTTGATCGTCCTACGGCATCGCGGCAACCTGCGCCGCCTGGCCGCGGGCACGGAATCCCGCCTGGGCAGCCGATGATGCACCAGTAATGTCATGGCCGACACACTGCAGGGCAACCTGGGTTCATTGCGGAAGGCCGATCCGGATCTGGCGGCGCGGATCGAGGCAGCCACCCCCCTGCCCCTTACCTGGTCCCAGACCCCCGGGGGGCACTGGTCGGCCACGGTCCAGCACGACGGCCGCAGCCTGCAACTGGCCAGCCGCTACGACCCCCTCGACGAGGCCCGCCGCATCAACCGCGAAGTCGATCTGGCCAAACACGGGGCCATCGTCATCCTGGGCCTGGGGGTGGGCTACCACGTCGCGGAACTGGCCCGGGAAATCACCGAAAGCACCCTCCTGATCGTGTACGAGCCGGATCGCGCCCTGCTGCGGGCCGTGCTGGAAAAAATGGATTTCAGCGCCTGGCTGGGTCGGCCCAACGTCCTGCTGGCGGACGATGCGATGGATCGGCCGGCCATCCTCAAACGGGTGGAAACCTACGCCGGCATGATGACCCAGGGCACGATCCTGGTACACCACCCCCCCACCCGCCAGCGCCAGGCCGATAAGGTCAACGCCTTCTGCAGCCTGGTGACCGAGGTGCTGGGCTACTGCCGCCTGCACATCGCCACCATGCTGGTCAACTCCGGCCGGACCATCGAGAACCTGACCGGCAACCTCAAGTGGTACGTCGGCGGCGCCACCACCAACGAACTGGCCGGCGCCGCCCAAGGCTATCCCGCCGTGTGCGTCAGCGCCGGGCCCAGCTTGGCCAGGAATGTTCAGCTCCTGGCCAATCCGGGTGTGCGCCGCAACGTGGTGGTCATCACCGCCCAGACCACGCTGAAACCCCTGCTGGAACGCGGCATCCGCCCCGACTTCGTCACCGCCCTGGACTATCACGAGATCTCGCGGCGCTTCTATGAAGGCCTGCCCCCCCTGCCCGAGGTGACGCTGGTGGCCGAACCCAAGGCCCACCCTTCCGTTCTCGATGGCTTCCCCGGACCAGTGCGGATCACGGCCAGCTTCTTCCTCGACCGCCTCCTGGGCCCCCAGGCCCGGCCGATCCTGCCCGTCAAGCAGGGATCCACCGTGGCCCATCTATCCCTGTACCTGGCCCAGCACCTGGGCTGCGATCCCATCCTGCTCATCGGCCAGGACCTGGGCTTTTCCGATGGTCTGTACTACTGCCCCGGCACCGCCATCCATGAAGTCTGGGCCCCGGAACTTTCCCCCTTCAACACCCTGGAAATGATGGAGTGGCAGCGCATCGTGCGCCACCGCGGACACCTGGAGAAACGCACCGATGTCCATGGCCGGCCCATCTATAGCGATGAGCAGATGACCACCTATCTAAAGCAGTTTGAGCGGGATTTCGCCCTCTCCCAGCAGCAGATCCTCGACTGCACCGAAGGCGGCCTGCCCAAGGCCCACGCCCAGGCCCTGCCCCTGGCCCAGGCGCTGGCCCGGCACGCCACCCGCCCCGTCCCCGCACTGCCCCGCCCCGCCGCCGCCCTGGACCCGGGCCGGCTGTCTCAGGCGGCGGTGCTCCTGCAGCAGCGGATCGACGAACTACGCGAACTCAAACAGCTCACCCTGGACACCATCCCCCTCATGATGCGCATGCTCGAGTGCCAGCGCGATCAGAACCGCATGGACAAGCTCTTCGAGCGCGTGCAGAAAAACACCCGCCGCGTGCAGGAACTCAACGATGCGTTCGCCCTGGTCAACGACCTCAATGCCCTGGGCACCTTCAAACGCGCCCGGGCCGACCGGGCCATCGCCCACGCCGACACCAGTGACCCTTTCGCCAAGCAGCGGCTGCACCTGGAACGCGATCTCGAAAACCTCAACTGGTTGAAACAGGCCCTGGATGAGGGCCTGGGCATCTTCGGCCAAGCCCTGAGGCGGCTGGAACAGGCGGTGCCCCAATGACTGCCTTTGCGCTGGTGCCGGTGAATCTCGAGCGCGGCCGGTTGGGGCTGCCCTCCCGCGCCCTGTCGCAGTGGGCCGGCGTCCCCGTCCTGACCCACACCCTCAACCGCCTGGCCCGCGTCGATGGCCTCCAGGGTATCGTCCTCGTACATCCGGCCGGACAGGATGTTCCCGGTCTCCTGCCCAAGATCACGCCCGCCGCCCGCATCCGCTGCTTCGCCCATGAGCCGGCGCGAGATCTCTTGGCCCCCGCCCGCTTGAGCGCCCGCAAGTGGGGCCTGACGGCCTGGCGCGGCGGGCTGGGGGGCATGACCATCTTCGATGAGCTTCTGCCCGCCGGGCCGCTGCTGGCTGCGGCGCAGGAGGTGAAGGCCGATGCCGTGCTGCTGGCCGGAGCCGATTGGCCGCTGGTGGATCCTTACTGGTGTAGCCAGGTGCTGGCCCGGCATCGGGACCAGCCTGAGGCCATGCCCATGACTTTCTCCCAGGCCCCCCCCGGAATGGCCGGGGTGGCCCTGGGCTTGAAAATGCTCGAACAACTAGCCCAGTCGCAGATGACCTTCGGCCGCCTGCTGGCTTACAGCCCCTCCAAACCCCAGCCCGATTCCATCGGCCGCGATGTCTGCGTGCAGGTGCCCGGCGACATCCGCTCCTGCCGAGATCGCCTGATCTACGACACGCCCCGGGCCTGCGGCCTGATGGATGAACTGGCCCGGCGGTACGGCCCGGCCGTGACTGACATGGACGCCCTGGCGGTGGCCCACGACGTGGCCGACATCATGGCCCAGCGCCCCCTGGGCTTTGGTCGCCTGCCCCAGCAGATCACCCTGGAACTGACGCCCCGCCGGCCGGTGACCGGCCCGATCACCCCGCAGCATTACGTCAAGCTGGACCGCGATTTCATGCCCCCGGAACTGGCCCAACACATCCTGGCCCAGGTGGCCACCGAGCCGGATGCCGCCGTGCTTCTGGGCGGGCTGGGCGATGCCCTGCTGCACCCGCACTGGTGGGACATCGCCCAGGCCGCCCGCGCCGCCGGCGTCTTTGGTCTGGGCCTGGAAACCGACCTCCTGTGCGAACTGCCGGAAATCGACCGGTTGCTGGAACTGGACCTGGATGTCGTCAGCGTGCGACTGAATGCCGACACGGCCAAGACCTACGAGAGCGTCATGGGCCAGGATGCCTTCGCCCAGGTGATCCACAACCTCGAACACCTGATCAACGCCCGCAATCACCGCACCGTGGAACTGGAAAAGACCGCACCATCCGCTCTTGATCACCAGTTCGCCCGGCCGTGGGTGGCCCCGCGGCTGATCAAGACGGCCGACACTCTGGCCGACATGGAGATGTTTTTCGACAAGTGGATGCACTTCACCGGTCACGCCGTGATCGAGCCGGCCACCACCGGCTGCGGCCTGATGCCGGCCCTGGGCCCGGTTAACATGGCCCCCGGAAGGCGATTCCCCTGCCGCCAGCTCCATCGCCGCATGACCATCCTCAGTAGCGGCCGCGTCGCCCTGTGCGATCAGGACTGGCTGGGCCGCGTCATCCTGGGCGATGCGAACACCACCCCACTCGTGGAAATCATGGAACACCAGCGGGAAATCGCATCCCAACACCAGACGGGCGCATGGGCTGACCTGGAACTCTGCGTCTCCTGCCAGGAATGGCACCGCCCGTAGGTTCGGCCCTGGCCGAACGACTTTGCGCCGGCCGCGTGCTTCGCGTGTTCGAGCGGCAATAAGAAGACGGGCAAGAGGAAAATGTTCGGCCAGGGCCGAACCTACCCGAACCCCGGCATCCGGACCTCCCTCATGCCTACTCTCTGCATCATCCTCGCCCGCGCCGGCAGCAAAGGCTTGCCCCACAAGAACCTGCTGCCGCTGGCCGGCCAGCCCATGATCGCCTGGACCATCCAGCACGCCCTGGCCGCCCGGGGCTTGGACAAGGTGGTCGTCAGCACCGACGGCCGGGAAATCGCCGACATCGCCCGCGGCCTGGGTGTGGAAGTGGTGGCCCGCCCCCCGGAACTGGCCAGTGATACGGCCACCGTGGATTCGGCCGCCCGCCACGCCGTGTTGGAACTCGAAAAGGCCACCGGCGCCACGTGGGATCCCATCGTGATCCTTTACGCCAACGTCCCCCTGCGCCCCCGGAATCTCATCGATGATGCGGTGGCCAAACTTCGCGCGACCGGCTGCGACAGCGTCCAGAGCGTGTGCCCCGTGGGCAAGATGCACCCCTACTGGATGAAGAAAGTAACCGGCCCCGATTCCGATGTCCTCGAACCCTACGTGGAAAACACGGTGTATCGCCGGCAGAATCTGCCCCCCGTGTACATGCTCGACGGCGGCATCATCGCCGTAACCCGTGAGAGCCTCTTAACCGAATTTCCGGGGCAGCCGCACGCCTTCCTGGGCCAGGACCGCCGGGCCCTCATTACCCAGCCCGGGGAGGTAGTCGATGTGGACACGGCGGTGGATCTGAAGATCGCGGAAGCGAGGTTGGGAACGGGGGTCTAAAGTGGCCGGCCCTGCCCCCGGATAATCGCCAGGGCTTGCTGGGCCAGTTCCGGGGGCGCCAGTTCGGCCGCCGGCAGCCAGTGCACATCGCGGTAGCGTTTGAGCCACGTGCGCTGGCGCTTGGCAAAGCGGCGGGTTTCGATCTTGGTGCGCTCAAAAGCCTCTTCCAAACTGCACCGCCCGGCCAGATGGTCCAGTACCTGCTGATAGCCCAGGGCCAGGCGCGCCTGGGGGCCCAAGAGCCCCCCCGCTTCCAGGCGTCTGACCTCCTCCACCAGAGACTCCGCCGCGACCCCGCAATTCTGGGGGAAGAA
>JAJXSS010000128.1 GCA_021784455.1 Planctomycetota bacterium | reverse complement strand
TATCGCTGCCGGGGGCGATGGTCTTGGCCCGCGGATCGGCATTGAACACACCGAAATTGTCGATCGTCATCTGGGTTGAGGTGCCGGCGTTGGGCGACAGGTTGCCAACCGTCCCCACCAGGGAGGAGATCAGGTTGCCCGAGCTGGTTGTGTTCTGGGCATTGGCGGGCAGAGCGGCGTTGCTGAACATCTGCACACCATTGACATAGGCATCGTAGGTGGTCTGGTGCACGTCCAGCACCATGTGGTACGTGGTGTTGGCCTGGGGTGTGGCCAGCGGGTCGGTGCTGGTCGTGGGATTGCCATTGATGTCCAGCCATTTGGAACTGGTGCCCGGCTGCCACATCAGGCCGGCGGTGACCAGGGGGTTGATCCCGCCGGTGGTGTAGCTGGGGCCGATCTGGGCGCCGTAGGTAGGCACCTCATTCAGACGGAAGTCCGCGGTGACCCACGTGTCCTTGCCGGTCAGGGCGCCCGTGAGGGGCGTGTAGATGGGTGCGTCCGCGGTGGCGCCATAACCGATGCTGGGACTGCCGGCAAGCACCGCGGAGGTGGTTCCGTCGAGCGCTCCAGTCTGCGTGGCGGTGAAGGTGGCCGTGCCGCCGGCTTGGGAAGCGGACCAATGCTGGCTTAGGCCCTCCTCGCCGCCGGAGATGAGGCTGGACGTGGTAAGGTCTGTGTTATTGGGATAGGCGTCGAAGTACTCCCAGACGACGGCCGCGGCCCGCACAGGGGCGGCGGGGGCCAAGAGGGCCAGGGCCGCGCAACCGGCGGCCGCGCCCAGACCGACGTGGCGAAACAGTGCGTGGGCCGACTTGCTCGTGAACGATGCTTTCTTGGGCAACATCATCAGATCCTCCTATAGGAGATGGCAAGATGCCGGGACCCTTTTTGGATGATCGCCGGGCCCCACAGGCGAAATACCCCACAAAGGGGATATGGTGGACGGGAATATTTCAGATTGAAATTGATTGGGTTGCATGGGAAAAAGGCTGCCATCAAGCATTGACAGTTTTCCTATCAACGGTAATATACACTAATCGTTGGCGATGTCAATGGTTTTTGAGGAAAATTAGGTCGCGCGGCGATGGTGGCCGATGATGGCTTGTAAGCGACGTCTTTAGCCAAGCTTACGCCGTAAGATGCCCTGAGGCGCCGTGGGCCGGGGAACCTCGACCTACGCCGAAAAGTGTTATCCGGGCTCACGACCGATTGAAATCCGGCTCGCAAACCGAAAGCGTCGCCAGGAAAGGCCGATAGCCATGCCCCGACGTCTAGCGCCCGATGCCCGTCATTTGCTCGATGCCAAGCCCAGCGTTCGCGATGCCTATCGCAGCATTTTGCGCTACCTGCACTCGCGTCAGTTGCAGCCCGGGGATCGCCTGCCGGCGCATGCCGAGCTGCGCAAGGAACTGGGGGTGGGCAATGGCACCATTGGCGAGGCGATGCGTCTGATGGTGGCCGAAGGGGTTCTCAGCCGGCGCCAGAAGGTGGGCACGGTCATCAATGATCCGGCCCGGGCGACGCAAGCGGTCTGGACGGTGGGAATCACCTTCTACTGGCATGAAGGCGCGGGATATGCCGGCATTCTGGAATACTTCCTGAGAAAGTTCTTCGTGCAGTGCGGTTGCCGCGATCGCACGTTCCTGCGCCCCGTGGCGCCGCGGGACCGGCCACACCGGTTGGACGACTTTCACGGCTTGGCGGAAGCGGTGGCGGCCGGGGCCGTGGATGTGATCGTTACGCCCGAGGATTTGGTGCCCGAGCAGCCGGTCCTGGTCTTTTGCGTTTCGGCGAACAAAGACAGCAAGTTTGGCATTCGCATGGACGAGGCAGCCTTTCTTCACCAGGCCTGCGGCGTGCTGGCCCTGCGCGGCTGCCGCCGCGTGGCGTGGGTCCATCCCCAGCCCAAGACCCTTTACGCCAAAAAGCAGGAGCTTGAGTTCCGGCAGCGACTTGAGACGCTCAATCAACACGCGATCCAAGTCACGCAGCTTCAGCATGAGGCGGTTGGGGCCATCGATGCGGGCCGCGAAATTGCCGACCGCTGTTTGGCGATGAAGCCGGCCGACCGGCCGGATGGCCTGATTCTCTTCGACGACTACCTGACCATGGGCCTGACGGATCGTCTGGGCGAGCAGCCCACGTACCGGCCGGAAATCACGACCACGGCCAACCGCCAGGCACCGCTTCTGTACAGCCTTCCGGTGATGCGTTTCGAGCTGGACATCGAAGCCATCGCTCGAACGGCGGTGGACATGGTGATGCGGCGGTTGCTCGACCCTGATACCCCGCTGCACGTCGCAACCTATCGTCCGCAGATGCGGATGGAAGCTCCCTGAGGTTTTATGGCAATCTTAGTCCCACCTTCTGTGGCGCGCGGCGGCACGTCCTGCGGGGTGTCGCGCTGTTGCCGCGTGCGCCGTGTCGATCAGTTCGACCCCGACCAGGCGGCGGATCGCCTGCTGGCCGGCCAGGATGTTCAGGGCGATTTCACGCTGGTGGAAAGCGCCCTGCCGCCCAGCAGCGAAAGCTGCTTTGCGGTCTGTACGGACGGCCAGTATCTGCACGTCAGCGTGCTGTTGTGGGAAGCGGGCGGGTTTGGCGCTTCGCCGCCAGCGGCGCAGGAGAAGCACGGTGCCGGGCAAAACGTGGTGGAACTGCTGATCGGGCCCTGGGGCGATGGGGTAGGGTTTCTGCACCTGATCAGCGGGCCGGGACAGGAATGCTCGTTCACAGCGCATTGGCCCTATCGCGACGGCCGCGTGGATCTGGCGGAGCGGATTCAATTCGAGGTGCAATGGCAGGTGCGCACGTGGAGCGATACGGAGGTGGCCCGCATCGCCTGGTTTCGTTTGCCGCTGAAGGGTGTGGTGGGCGCCGGCTATGCCGGGCCGCTGGCTTTTAACGTGATGCGCACGCAGTTGCGTTGCGAAGAAAACAGCACGTGGTCGCACGTCAGCAGTTTCTTCGGCGACCCGCAGTGCACAGGTTGGCTGGATTTGTCGGCCGGCGTCGAGGTTCAAGCGGGTCGGGTCAGCCCGATGACCTTCGGCGCCGGTAAGCCGAGATCCGTGCAGTTGCAGGCGACCTATGACTTTCCCGACGAGTTTATCAATGCCCCGTATACCCCGGAGATGGTGCGGCGGGAGATGCAGGTGCTGCGCCAGGCCGGGGTGCGGCGCATCTATTGGCTGGACTACCCCTTCATGGCTCGCGGCTTGGCGTTGGCCGGCGCCGCGGAGGCTCAACGCTATTCCCCCTTTGATGATCGAAGGCTGGAGTGTATACGCCGGAGCCTGGCCGCTTTTGACGGGGATCCGCTGGGGCCTTGCGTGCGGATCGCCCACGATCTGGGTTTGGAATTCTTTCCCATCTTCAAGCCGTTCGACGTGTTTCCCTCCTGGACGGCGCCACGGAGCGCCACGGCGCTGATCGAAGCGGTTTGCCAGCTCGACGGCCGGCACCTCAGCGCCGATCCCTTTGTGGCGGAACATCTGGCCCAGGCGTTTCGCCGCAACCCGGCCTGGCATGGTGCAGAGCGCGGCCCGGTGACGGAACTGGTGTTATGGTCGGATAACGACCGGCCGCTGGATTTTGATATCGCATCGCTTCAGGTTCTGGCCAGTGATGACAATGAACATTTCATCGCGTGTCACCGCGTGGTAGCCGAGCAGGGCGTGGCGCCGCGGCCGCGCTATCGCTGGACGCCGGCGGGCAAGCAGCCCACCGAGGGGAACGAACAGGTGCGATTCATTCGTCTGCGTGGATTGGCGATCCAAACGTGCTATTTCGCGGTGCAGATTCCGGGCGCAGCCGGTCCCGGCGCAAGCGCCACGCCGGATGTCTATCCGCACGACTTTGGAAATCAGCGCTACTTGCTGGCTGAAGCCTTCAGCGGCAAGCGGATGATGAAGGTGACCGTGGCCTGGCCGCACCGCAACAGCTTCGGCGGGTACGAATTCAACCGCGCCACCAATGGCCCCGAGTGGTGTTGCGTCAGCGAAGCGGTTCAGCGGCGCCTCAGCTTGACGCCGGGCGCTGCCATCGGTCTGGCCGTCGGTGAAGATGAGCACCTGTTCGCCATGCTCGAACCCGCATTCGAGTCGGTGCACCGTCATTGGCTGGACCAGTATGTAAAGCGGGCGCTGGCGGCGGGCGCCGACGGTCTGGACGTGCGCATCGCCCATCATAATGCGTGCAGCGATTGGCTGAGCTACGCTTGGGCCCAGCCGGTGCTGGAGGTGTTTCGGGATCGTTTCGGCCGCGATCCGCGGCCGGAGGCGCACGACTACGAGCAGGCCCGGCGGATTCGCGGCCAGTTCTATACCAGCTTTCTGCGCGCCGCCAAGTCGCTTCTGGCCGCCGCCGGGCTTAAACTCGAACACCATGTCGAAGCCCGCATGATGATCGGGCCGGCGTATGACACCTACACGCAGATCCACTGGGACTACGCCACCTGGATTGACGAGGGGATCATCGACGGGGTGAACCTGAAATACCTGGGGCCTTGCCATCCTTGGGTGCATCGCGAGATACTGCCG
This sequence comes from Planctomycetota bacterium, assembly GCA_021784455.1. Taxonomy (GTDB): domain Bacteria; phylum Planctomycetota; class Phycisphaerae; order Phycisphaerales; family Phycisphaeraceae; genus JAJXSS01. The sequence goes on along the minus strand of JAJXSS010000128.1, from coordinate 5,089 downwards.
CGGGCCCGGCGGCGGGGAATCCCCGTGCATGCCATTACCGCGCTCAGTGATCCGCGGAGCCACCCGCGGGCCGCGGAAGCGCATCGCCATTATGTCGAGCTGGCTCGGCGGGCGGGGCTGGACGGGGTGAATCTGTACGAAGTGTGGGTGTACTTACGAGGTACGGCCGAGGGACATCTCATCGAACGCGGCAACACCCGCTCCATCTTTCGCGATCTGGCCCGCCTGGGCCGGCCCGGATGATTGGGCCCGGTGGAACTGGGGCAGGTAATCGCGGTAGACAGTGAGGAACTCATCGAGGATCTGCCGCGCCTGGCGCAGGCTGCGGACGTAGGGATCCAGGCACATGGCCTGAAGCGCAAGCTGGCGGTCGCCGTGGACGGTGGCTTCCACGACCAGTTCGTGGATGGTGATCTGTCGCCGACACAACTCCGCCGCCGCCCGCGGCAGGGGGCCGACGTGTACCCCGCGTACCTCGCCGCCGATGGCCACCGCCGGAATGTCCACCACGGCATCGGCGGGCAGGTTGTCGACGCACCCGTGATTAACAATATTGATCGCGTCGGTATAGGTAGGGCTGTTGGTTTCCAGAGCTTCCATCATGGCGCAGGTCTTTTCGCGGTAATAGGGATGATGCGCGTCGCGCGGGATCGGCACCTTGGCCTCGGAAGCGGCTTTGACCTGGGCCTCGAAGCCGCCGCCATGGCGTGCGACGTCGTTCATCCAGGCCGAGAGATCCGCGGCGTGGTCGGTATAGCCGATTTGGCGACGTTCCTCCAAGTCGTAGAAGAACGGAATGTACTCGGCGATGTGGTCATCGTAGCCGACGGGGTAGATGCCCAGGAGATCCAGCAGCTCGCGGGTGAAATGCTGGCAGGGCACGTTGGAGCGCACGCCGCGCCAGTGCTCGCTTTCGCGCACCTGGTCCAGAAACCATGCCAGGCAGCTTTCGCCGCTTCCTTTGCGCCGGATGTCGATCAGCCAGTTGAAGTGATTGACGCCGGCGGTGATGACTTCCAACTCGCCCGGTTGATAGCCGAGCATTTCCGCGATCACGCCGAAGGAGCCGTGCACCTGGTGGCAGAACCCCAGCGTCTTGACCCCGCCATAGCGGTGGGCAAACGTGCAGATGAAACTCATGGGATTGGTAAAGTTCATCAACCAGGCATCGGGACACAGTTCGCGCATATCGCGGCAGATGTCCATAAACAGGGTGATGTTGCGCATGGCGTGAATCTGCCCCCCGGGGCCGCCATTTTCGCCGGTGAGTTGATGCACTCCATAGCGGGCGGGAATCTTCAGGTCCTGAACCCAGAAGGGGGCGCGTTTCGCCTCACAACTGGTTACCACGTAGGCGGCGCCGTCGAGGGCGGCCCGGCGGTCGGTGGTGCTTTCAATCTGCAGGGGGGAGCCGAGTTGCTGGGCCAGTTCCTGCATGCGTTTGGCCGAGGCGTCCAGACGCGTGGCGTCGATATCCATGAGCACAAAGCGGCTGGCACGCAGGATCGGCGACTGCATCAGGTCTTCGCCCACGGCCAGGGAAAAACCGGGTGAACCGGCGCCGATCATAGTGATTTTGCGCAGCGTCATGACGACAACTCCTTGGCGGTGCCCGCCGTTTCGTGGGCGATGAGGGATCGAAGCCGGCGGACCATGGGATGGGGCGGCGCCGGGGAAGCCGGCGGCGCCGCGAGATTATGCAGCTCGTAAGGATCGGCTTGAAGATCGTAAAGGGTGTCGAAAGGCTGGTCGGGCCACCAGGTGTAGGCCCAACGGTCGTCCCGGTAACGCCACTTGTTGGGTTCGCTGAACATGAGCAGGTGTTGGCGCGGCTGGCTCCGGCCCTCCAGAACATCGAATAGGGTCTTTCCCTGGAGATGCGCCGGGATATCGACCCCTCCGGCCGCCAGAAGCGTGGGCATCAGATCCACCCCGCTGACCAATTCCTGACGCCGGCCCGGGGGCAGGCGGTCCGGCCAGCGCAGGATCAGGGGCACGCGCATGTCGGCTTCGCTGGGCAACAAGGCCTTCCACATCAGATCGTGATCGCCGAGATAGTCGCCATGATCCGAAGTGAACACCACCAGGGTCTGCGCGGCGAGGCCACGCTCATCCAGCGTCTTCAAGAGTTGACCGATGCCCGCATCGATCTGGCTGACATTGCCATAATACAGGGCCCGCATGCGCTGATGCTCGGCGTCGCTGATGCCATGCAGATTCATTTTTGCGATGCCGAACGCCGTAGCGCCGGCCCGCACGGCCGGAGGAAGCTGATCCAGTTCCCCCGGGGCCCGGCGTGGCCGCAGCATCTGGGACGGCTCATACAGGCGGCTGTAAGGCGGCGCGGGGTCATAGGGGTCGTGCGGCCCGCAGAAGGACACCCATAGGAGAAACGGTGCTTCCGCGTCGATCAGCCGTTGCAGTGTCTCGCCGCCACGACGGGCGATGTAGCCGTCGATGTGCTCGTCGGGGCGCAAGTCACTGGCCATGGCCTTGTGGTGCTGGCCAAAGCCAGGCTGATGGTGGCCGATGACGCGCCGCGTCAGGTCGTTGGCGGCCAGGTATCGGCGGTATTCATCAGGTGCCGCACTATATTTGCTTTCGATGATGACTCGTTCGTGAAAGCCGCAGGGATCGTCCCAGCGGGCCGCGTGCATTTTGCCCACGGCGGCGGTGCGATAGCCCGCTGCGCCCAGCAGGCGCGGAAATGTGGGCAGCGCCGGCGGCAACCAGCATCCTCCGCCGGTTTGCGTGACACCATGGAGATTGGGGTAAATCCCGGTGAACAGACTGGCCCGGGAAGGCTGACAGGCCGCCGCGGCACAGTAGCTGCGCTCAAAGCTCACCCCTTCCTGGACCAGTTCATCCAGGGCGGGGGTTCGCACGGGAACCTGGCCGTGCGCTCCAACCGCGTCCCAACGTTGTTGGTCGGTCGTGATCAAGAGAATGGATGGCCGCTTCATAGCCGGGTTCGCCGTGGCAGATGCCCCCTTACAATAATTCCTCATGATAGGTAGTTTTCGGACGGCGTCAAGAGAGATCGCCTGGGGCGGGAACCGCTACATACGGGGTGCTTCACGCTGCACCTATATCCCAACAGGGCCATTCCTCCGGCGTATTCACCCCGCGAGTGTGCGCAATTGAGGTGCTTTGCGCCACCTGCGGCCTGGTTTCGCAGACCATGGGTGGAGTCAGGTAAACGCCTATTACCCGAGGATGATTGGGTGGCGACGGCGCCTCTTTCAGGTGGCCGGGCAACCTTGTTTCGGGGGCCGCTGCTCGTGAATCCCGCTCCTGGATGCTCTTGACGCTCCTCCAGATGCTTGTTAATATCACCATACGCGGGCATAAACCATTGCTGCTTGTCTGCCGTACGGGCTTGAGGATCAGGAGCCCCTTCATGCAAAAAGTTCAGTTCTTCGCCGCCCTCGTGAGTGTCGTCGCCCTTTTCTTCTGCTGCCGCGCCAAGGCGGCGGAAGACCAGCCCCTCCTGACGGCGACGTTTGCGCACGGCGCTGACCGCTGGCAAAGCACCGCTGACGCCCGCCATTCGACCATCACGCGCCGGCCGGGCAACGGCAGCCTCATGATCAGTCAGTGGAAAGACGCCGATCAGTCCTCGGCCTGGGTCAGTCCACCCATCGCCAATCCGCACCACCCGGTACTGGTCAGCTTCTGGGCGGCGGATAACTACCTGCGCTGCGGCGATTTCTCCTACTCGGCCTGCGTGGACGTTCAGGACCAGGATGCTCAGGGCAAGACCGTCAGCCAAAGTGATTACCTGACCACGATCCGTTGGGACGACAGCCGGAAATCAGATATGTGGGGAAAGCTGCTGCCGGCCGGGCTGGTGTGGAAATACTACCAGGCAGTGTACACACCCAAGGGCAAAACCTTCCGCCTCATATTCCACTGGCCCAAACCCCTGCTGCGGGGGGACTGCTACCTTACCGATGTGCGCGTGGGCTTGGCCGGTGAGGGGCAGGTGGCCGCACCGGTGGTGCCCACGGCTGCGGCCAACGGTGGCACGGCGCCCGCCCGGCCGCTGAACATGGAAATCACCACGCCGGTGATGGGGAATCTCTTTTACCAGGATGTGACGCCGAGCTTCGACGTGTTGGTCTACAGTCGGCAAAACCAGCCGTTGCCCGATCTTTCGGGCGCGACACTGGCATGGGATATCAGCAATTTTCAAGGCTGGTCCATCGCCCGGGGCAGCGTGCCATTCGCGCCGGCCAAGCCGATCGCCGATAAGACCTTCTACGACTCCCAACCCGGCGCCACGCGCAAGCACAACCTGCTGCTCAGCTTGGCGGTCGCCGACCAGGCCGCACGCGCCCCCGGCCAGGAGTTTTTCTTGCACGCGGTCTTAGAGGTCGGCGGACAGGCCCTGGGTGAGCAGACCGCCAGCTATGGGGTGGTTCATCCGCGGACGATCGATCCCAAGGATTACAACGAATGCCATTTGTCGTCGTCCTGGTTTTCCCATGACTACACCTTCACCAATTCCAGCTTCCATGACAGCTCTATCTCGGTCAAGAGCGGTATCAGTTGGGACATATTCGATGATTACGGCTGGAAGCAGGTCCAGCCCCAATACCCCGGCCCTTATCACTTTGACAAACCCCGGCCGGTGTTGCCGCGGATCATCTACAACCCCAACACCGAGCAGTCCCGCGTGCAACCGGTCTGGATCGCCAACGAGGTGCCGCCGCAGTGCATTATCACGGATCCGCTGCATCCTGGGCGCACGACCTTCAAGATCGAGCCCTACATCGAGTACATGCTGGCCTACATCCGCCACAACCGTCACGCCATCTCTCTGGTGGTGCCCTCGGGGCTGGAGCGGACCATCGATGCCCGCACCATCGAACTGCAGCGCCGGGCCTATGCCGCCATCAAAAAGGCCTTCCCCGCTATCAAGGTGGGCATGTGTCTCTACGGCCTGAGCATGAACCCCAGCAGCGACGTGGACCTGTTCCTGCGCGAAAAACTGTACGACTGCTGCGATTTCATCGACACGCACATCTATGCGTCCAGCGTGGACTGGACCGAGTGGGAACGGTTGCATTCCTCCTACCGCATCATG
>JAJXSS010000127.1 GCA_021784455.1 Planctomycetota bacterium | reverse complement strand
CGAGTCGGGCGGGAGCATGACCGTGTTCGCGCTGCGCAAGTGGATTGATGAGCCTCGCGCCATGGGCCTGCCGAGGGAGTGCGGGAACCTCATCATTCTCGTCTTTGCCGCGCAAACGAACCGGAGTTTCTTCCGCCACGGTGCCCCGTTCGACGGGACTCTGGCCAACCTGCCGGAGGAAGTGGAACTGCGGGAGCAGCAGTTGCCGCCGGAAGCGTCGTGGGTGACCGCCGTGGAACGGGCCAGCCGCATCTTCGGTGCGGTGTCTTCGCCGCTGCTAAACGCGTCAAACCTGGCGAAGTTGGCGGATGACATTCAGGTCCGTGCCAAGCAGAACATCGAATCGTGCCGACGGCTGGTGGATGAAGTAGCCAGCCATCTTGCGGACTTTGCCGAAGCCAAGGAGAAGGCGGCACGGTATCAGACGGCGGCAGCGGTGCTCGACCTGCTCGATGCGGTGCGTGACGCCAAGCCCGCCACGGTAATCGAGGCCCTGGCCAGTTTGAAGCCCACCACGTCCGAGGCGGCGATGGGATCGAGCTTCGCGTCTGCGGCAGAGGTGGTCGGCGCACTGGCGGCCACGCAGTGGAAGTTGTTCGAGAGCATCCGCAGCCTGCAGGACGACCGGGCCGTGGCGGCGAAGTCGCTGCTTGGGCGCGTTTCCGACGCCCTGAAGAATGACCAGCATGTGACGGCGTTGGGGCCGGTGTTGCGGATTGAGCAGAGCAAGGCGATTGATCTCCTCACCCCGCCGGTGACCCCGCCCACGCCCCCGATTGTCCCGCCGGTTCCGCCGATCAAGCCGCCCATCAAGCCCGGCAAGAAGGTGGTCGACAGCGGCACGCGGGAAAACATGAGTGTGACGGAAGCCGAAAGCGAGATTGCTCGCGTTCGGCAGAAGGCCAAGAGCACGCAGGTAGCGCGGATCAACGTGTCCTGGGTGATTGAGGAATAGAAACCTATGGCGACGGCCAGCCCATCCATTGGAGTTATCCGGGCGCAGATCCGGGCGATTCGCAACAAAGCACCCAATGCCAGGGTGTTCGGCATCTTCACGCCTGGGCGATGGGCGGGGCCGGCGGTCCAAGGGGCGGGCAACGACCAGATCGCCGTGTATCAGTGCGATTCGCCCCTCCAGATGCGTCTGGCGCTGCAAAGCGCACCCGAAACGGCATCGGCCACGGTGTTGGTCACCCCCTTGGACCAGGGGAAGGTCAGCGACGACATCCTCGTGCGCATGGCGCTGCGGAAACTGCATCCGATCAACAGTTGGGAAATCGTCCGGTCGCTCTTCAAGGCCAAGCACCTGGACCCGCGGATCACCCGCCACACGTTCCTTGCCGAGATGCTGCTCGAACACGCCAGCAGTCGAGATTTCCAGCCCGTCGCCGGCGGCCTGGTGGATGCGGACACCGTTTGGGGCATCCTGTTTGCGGAACGGCTGGGACTTTCCGGCGCGCACCCCGATGTGGTCGAGCTTCTCCGTGGCACGGCCGAGTCCGACCTGGCGGCTCGATGGAAGGCATGCCCGACGGAGTTCCGTGTGGCGGCAGCGGCCTGGATCGCGGAAACGGCCGGGGATACAGCCAGCACAGTCCTGGGCTGTATCGAGGGAGAACATGGATCGGAGGCCCTCGCCATTGGTCTGGTAATGGGAGTGGTTTACCACGACAGCGTCGGCCACGAATTAGACAAAGCGGCTGGTCGCCTCGAAGCATACGTTGGTACGACCAATTTGCCCACGGAGATCGCCAAGCGATGGCGCGATGCCGCCGCCACTGCCGCAGCGCAACTCCCCAAGCCAACGCTTCGTCGATGCCTGGACGACGCAGAGATCATCATTGAGAACATTGGCGCGACCAATCACGCCTGGCGCAGCAGTGAACTTGAGAGCGGATTTGAACAGCGACTCTCGCGGCTCGGGCAGGCGTTGGCCTCGCATGTTGACGCTCACGCGACCACCATTTCCGAGGAACTGCAGAGCGTCTATCGCAGCCTCCAGCAACACCGACTCGGGCGGGATAGCAGTCGCCGCATGGAACGTGCCGCGATGGCCATTCGACTGGCTCGTTGGCTGGCGGACCAGAACGCGGGCAACCACGCACCCGTTTCGGGTCTCCTGGCCATCGCGCAGGGCTACGCTGGCGATGGTGGATTCGTGGACTGGGCACGCCAGGTCCTGCGTGGCGGCGAACCGAACAAGGACTTGGCCGCAGCGTTCGTGCGCCTAGTAGACCGCGTCACGGAGCTGCGCGAGGCCGAAAACCTGAGGTTCGGGCAGGCCGTTGCAGATCAGCACGCCGCTGGTGATTCATCCTCTGGTCTGATCCCCGTCGAGCAGATGGTCGACCAGGTGGTTGCCAAGGCGGCGGCGAAGGTCCCGGTGCTGCTGCTTCTGGTCGACGGGATGAGTTGGGCGGTCTTCCGCGAGTTAGTGTCAGACATCAAATCGCACGACTGGATCGAATTGGGCATCGCGCCGTCGCCTAAACGCATGATTGGGCTGACCGCTCTCCCGTCTGTGACCGAAGTGTGCCGCACAAGCCTCCTATGCGGGTCGCTGAAACGCGGGCAGGCGTTTGATGAAGTGCAAGGATTCGCGGTCCATCCAGCGTTGGCCGCGCTATCGCAACCGGGTTACGAGCCGAAACTATTCCACAAGGCTGCTCTGGAGGGGGACGAGGATTCCAGCCTGGCGGGAGACATCCGCCAGGCATTGGCGGACAAGAAACAGCGCGTCGTGGGCATTGTGATCAATGCCGTGGATGATCACCTGGACAAGGGAGACCAGATCGATGCCGTTTGGACGATGCAGCACATCCGCGTGCTTGAGCCGATTTTAGCTGAAGCCGGAGCGGCAGGCCGCCTGGTGATTCTCATCAGCGATCATGGCCACATTCTCGACCGCCAGACCGAAGGTCGTGATGGGACGGATGGACTTCGTTGGCGTCGGCCTGGCGGCAGCGTGGCGAAAGGTGAGTTGGAGGTCAGTTCGCCTCGGGTCGTCCTTCCTGAGGGAGGCCGAGTGGTCGTTCCCTGGTCCGAACTGCTGCGCTATGGCCCGAAAAAGAACGGGTACCACGGCGGGGCGACGCCGCAGGAGATGCTCATTCCGATCAGCATCCTCTGGCCCGAACTCCACTTACCGGAAGGCCTGGAAGAACTGCCGGTCGAACTCCCCTCGTGGTGGACCGAACCCACTGTGGCTCGGCCTGTTGCGACTGTGGCCGAACAACCGGTGCGGCCAACCAAAGAGAAGACCCCGCCGCCGACGCTCTTCGACCAGCCCAAAGCGCCCACCGTCGTACCTGCGCCTGTGGAACCTTGGATCGCAGCGCTGCTGCAATGCGAAGTGTATGCCGTCCAGAAGAAGTTGGCCGGCCGCGTGCGTATCGACGACATGATTCTGCAGCGCCTGCTGGTTACCTTGATCAGTCGGGGCGGATCAATGACCGTTCCGGCCCTCGCCGGGGCCATCGGCGTGCCCGAGCATCGGTTGCCGGGCCTGCTGGCCGTGATGCAGCGATTGCTGAACGTTGAGGGTTACGCCATCCTCGACCGCCAGGACGCCGCCAACACCGTGGTGTTGAATGTTCCGCTGCTCAAGAAGCAGTTTGAGTTAGGTCAATGAGGCTCGGATAGAACTGCATGAGAACCATAAGCCGCCAACGCCGAGACGAACTGATCGATGCGCTTCGCAGGGGCACGGTCCCCATGCAGAGCCTCGATCTGCTGGCCGTTGGGCTCGAACGCTTCGCGGACACGCTGGGTGAAGAACTCGATGCGATCAAGGCTGGTGGTGCAAAGTTTAAGGCCGTTCGCGGCGAGTACGGTACCGGGAAGACCTTCTTCTCACGGTGGCTCGCGGATCGCGCCCGGCAGATGGGGTTCGCCACGTCCGAGGTCCAGATTTCCGAAACCGAGACGCCGCTGCATCGCCTGGAAACGGTGTATCGACGGCTCATGGAGAGGCTGGGCACTCCCGACACGCCCACGGGCGCATTCCGAAACATCCTCGACGGTTGGTTCTTCACGCTGGAAGAGGACGTGTTGGCAGAAGGCAACATCTCCGCCGGCGATCAGGGGCAATTGCTGGAACGATCCAACGCCTTGATGGAAAAACGCCTCGCGGTGGTCACGCAATCCGCGCCGATGTTCGCCGTGGCGCTTCGCGGCTACCACACGGCGTATTCCACGGGCGATGCGGCCGCCGCCGACGGGATTGCCGCCTGGCTGGCAGGGCAGCCGAACGTGGCGGCCAGCTGCAAACGGCAGGTCGGGATCAAAGGTGACATCGACCACTTCGGCGCGATGAGCTTTCTGCAGGGGTTGCTAACGGTGTTGCGCGACTCCGGCCACGCCGGGCTCTATCTCGTGCTTGACGAGGTGGAGACGATCCAACGGGTCCGCGGTGACATGCGGGACAAGAGCCTCAATGCGCTGCGGCAACTCATCGATGACATCGACTCGGGCCGTTTTCCTGGACTCTACCTATTGATCACGGGAACTGGGGCTTTCTACGAAGGACCACAAGGCGCGCAACGGCTCGAACCATTGGCGCAACGGCTGCAAGTCGACTTTCAGACCCACGAGAAGTTCGACAACCCACGGGCAGTGCAGATACGACTTTCCGCGTTCGATTTCGACCGCTTGTGTGAAGTGGGCCGGAAGGTGCGTGACGTATATGCAATGCACGCCACCGCTCCGGATCGCCTCGCAGCCAAGGCGAGCGATGCGTATATCGATGAACTCGCCCGCGCCGTGGCCGGCCGGCTGGGCGGAAAGGTGGGGGTCGCCCCGCGTATCTTCCTCAAGAAGCTGGTCGCCGACATCCTGGATCGCATTGATCAGTTCCCCGACTTCGATCCCCATCAACATTACAAGTTGACCATTCAGGATACCGAACTCACACCGACCGAGCGTCACGCCGCTTCTGCGACCAGCGTCGACGACATCGAACTGACATGAGGTGAAATTCATGCCAGCGTTCGATCTCCTTCATCCTGGCCTGCAGCACCATGTCGTGAACAGTCTCGGCTGGCGAGAGCTGAGGCCGTTCCAAGAGGAGGTCATTCCGGTCATCTTGCGGGGCGACCATGTCGTCGTCGTTGCCCCGACCGCGGGAGGAAAGACGGAGGCGGCCATCCTGCCCATCCTCTCGCGGATGCTGAGCGAGGACTGGCGCGGCCTAAGCGTTCTCTACCTCTGCCCGATCAGGGCACTGCTCAATAACCTACATATCCGGCTCTCGCGCTACGCGGCTCTGGTCGGGCGGACCTGTTCGGTGTGGCACGGCGATACCTCTCCCACGGAAAGGGAACGGATCAACAATGAGCGCCCAGACATCCTGCTGACGACGCCGGAATCGCTGGAAGTCATGTTGGTTTCCCGAAAGACGGATTCGGTAGCGCTGTTTGCGCAGGCGCGTGTCGTCATCGTCGACGAACTCCACGCCTTTGCCGGCGATGACCGCGGATGGCACATGCTTTCCGTGTTGCAGCGGGTGTCTCGTCTGGCGGATCGCGAGCTTCAGCGAATTGGCCTTTCAGCCACGGTGGGGAACCCCGATCAACTTATGCGCTGGCTGGCCGCAGGCAGTAACCTACCAAGTACGGTCATCCGCCCCCCCGAAGCACCGGCCAGGCAGGCTGCTGTGCAATTGGACTTTGTGGGCTCGATCAAGAATGCGGCGGTGGTCATTTCCCGACTGCATCGGGGCGAGAAGCGCCTGGTTTTCGTGGACAGCCGCGCTCGAGCCGAAGAATTGGGTACTGAGCTGGGCGGGCTTGAAATCAAGACTGTTGTCACCCATAGCTCGCTCAGCAAGGACCAGCGTGCTCGTGCGGAACAAGCATTTGCCTCCGAGACGGACTGCGTCATCGTGGCGACCAGCGTTCTGGAGTTGGGGGTGGACGTGGGCGACCTTGATCGGGTGATCCAGATCGACGCCCCACCCACCGTGGCCAGCTTCCTGCAGCGCATGGGTCGCACGGGCCGGCGCGCCGGTACCGAGCCCAACTGCCTGTTCCTGGCGACGCACGACTATGGGCTTCTCCAGGCGGCGGCCTTGCTCGACCTGTGGTCTCATGGATTTGTTGAAGAGGTCATTCCTCCCTCGATTCCCTACCACGTCTTCGTGCAGCAATTGCTAACGCTCGTTCTGCAGAACTCGGGCTTCGTGCAGTCGGACTGGCCTAAGTGGATTGGCAAAGTGCCGGCGTTCGGCGAACTTCAGGATGGGCGCGCCGATGCCATTATCGCGTTTGCTTTGGAGAAGAATCTTCTTGGCGAAGATGGTGGGGTTCTGCACATGGGCAACGAGGGCGAACGGCGACTCGGGTACCGTCACTTCTCTGAATTGCTGTCCGTCGTGACATCTCAACCTCTCTTCCAAGTCCGATACGGCCGACTTGAGATTGGGTATGTTCATCCATTATCGTTCGCCGCGAGCAAAGATCGCCCCACGGTCCTTGCCTTGGGAGGACGCGGTTGGCGGATTCTCCACCTGGACTGGGATCGAAAGATTGCACACGTTGAGCCAGCACAGGAAACCGGCCGGTCTCGTTGGATGGGATCGAGTGTTCCGCTTTCTCCGCGGCTTTGTGGTGCGGTTCGGCAGTTGCTGCAATCTTCTGAACAGAACCCAGCGTGGTCCCGTCGTGCTATCGAACGGATCGCGGACCTTCGCCAAAATCTGGTCGATTGCTGTGGCGAAGATTCTGTTATTGCACGCAGGGGCAATTGTGTTGAATGGTGGACGTTCGCGGGCCTGGCGGCAAATCAGACGGCAGTGCAGTATCTGCAACCTCACCTTGATTCACCGCTACGCGCCGACAATTTCTGGATCAGACTTCCGTCTGAAGTGTCCATCGAACACTTGATTCAGGCCATTCACGAACTGAGCGGTGTTAGTGCGCCGCCACAATATGATCTCCAACGGCCCGCATCTGATCTTCTGAAATTTGGAGATCTCCTGCCAGAACACCTCCTCCGGGACTTGATACTTGCTAGGATTGCCGATGTTCGTGGTGCGCAGAAGATACTGCGATCCCCGATACAAATCGTGGAATCCTGATGTGTGGTTGCTTCGCAGGTAATCGACTCCTCGGAGAACCGTGTTGAGCCAGACTGGACCTCGTCAGGCAATACGACTACTTACGAGATACTCCAGTATGGTTTAAGGGTGCCGAGTAATTGTACTCGAAACAAAAAGGGCCCGGCTCCACGCAAGGCGAAGCCGAGCCGTTCCGGGGGCAATGGGATATAGGGGTAATGTACTGCCTTTTAGCGGATGGTCAACGCCGGTTTGGGTTCGTCCGTTGGCTGGGCCCCCCACCTGCCAAGAGGACAGGATTCACCTGCCAGTGCGGTTTTGAAATGCAGCACGCACCCGCAGCGCCGGCAGCGGCAGAATTGCCCAGCTTTCTTCACGCAGGGGATCGCTTCAGGGCACGCCCGGCAGATGGCCCGCCGCCGTTCGATGATCTGCCCATCGGCGCGGCCCAACCCCAAGGCGGCCTGGACAATGCCCTTGGCCCCTCGGGCCATGTCACCGCAGCAGCCCATTAAATCCCTACCTCCTCCTGGCAAACACCTTGGTCATCCACCACATAGCTGTTGCCGATGACGGTGACCTTGACGTGAATCTGGTGGGTCACATCGGGGTAACCGTAGCCCGATTCCGGGTCCTGCCAACCCGGCGTCTGAGTGGTCTGGTCGTAGCTTGCCCCCGTGGCGTTCCCTTCCATCGTGTACGTGCCATAGGTCCACATCTGTTTGCAGGTACCATCTCCCTGACGCTGGCACTGGTACGCGATGCCATCGGTCCACTCTCGGTGTTCGCGCCAGATCTCGGCGCCCTGGTCAGCCCCGACCTGATCAAAGGGGCCCGGGCCATTGGGATCAGTCTGCTCGTCCACCCATTGCACGCCGGTGTAGGTCCCGTCGTAAGATTCGTGGTACGTCGTGCGGTCGTAGTACTCCAGGAGTACCTGGGCATCGGGGCTCAGGCACAGGCAGCAGTCCTGGCAGATGGCATCGCGGTTGATCGGCAGCCTGCCCCCAAAATCCACCCCCGGGATCTTGACCATGGCGGCCGGCGATTGCTGGCGGTCCACGCAGCAGTCGTTATCAATCACATAAACATGCGGATCGCCGGCTGGTTTACCCACTAGGAGTGGGCGATTCCCATCATCTTCCAGCGCATCGGTCCACGCAGGCAGGAACACCAGATCGCCATCGGGCTGGGTGGTCCAGTCCCAATACGGTGAGAAGGTGTCCCCGTAGACATCGTACATCGAGCCATTGACGCCCCGGCGGAACAGGATGCCCCACCCCGTCTTCCAGTAAGGATGCCAGTAGAAGTCATAGGAGGTGGCATAGATGGCCCGCTCGACCCAGATATCCGCCAGTTTGTTGGGCGCCAGCCAACGGTAGCAGATGCTGTTGTACCCCTCCAAAGGCTGGTTGCGGTGGATCTTGTAGAACGGAATGGCGTCGGGGGCGGCGTTCCAGGCATCCAGGACCTGCTGCCAATAGTCCCGTCCCAGGGGGTCGTTCTGCCAGTCCCAGTTGCTGGCCAGCGAAAACACTGGCCGGGGGACCCAGACCTGGGAACGGGTGGAATAGGCGGCACGCAGGTTGTACTGCACATCATTGAACGGCTGGCACTTGTCGCAAGGGGGCAGGCAGGTGACCACCTTGCCGCCCAGTGTCAGCAGGCGGCCCTGATACGACACCACCTTGGCATAGTCGCGGCCGTACATCTTCAGTAGAAGCTCCCTTGAATGCCCTCACAGTCGTTCTGGAGAGGGATTTCATTGGCATCCCACAGGTGCAGACAGCCATTAAAGTCCCGATAGGCCAGGGCTGGTCCTCCCCCTTCCCTGTACTCCATGTACTGGTAGCGCCGCTTTTCCGGAACCATTCCCGTGGCCAAGGTGCCCGTGGACGGGTCACGAACCAGCGTCGTCTGGGTCATAGGATCGTGAAGGGTGTAGGTGAAGGAACAGTTTTCATCGGCATTGCCGGAGGAACCGCCATCTTTGACGGCCTGTACGATCACCAAGATCCCGGGGGGAAGGACCGGCGCCGGCACACCCACCCGCACCAGGGCCCACATGGTGCCGCTGGATGCGGGGTTTTCCTTCCAGAGGATGTAAGCGGCCCCCTGGGTCACCGCCGTCAGTCCGGCCGTGCCGCCGGTGGTGACATCGGCATAGAGGGAGGTCTCCTGCCCCGAAGGCACCGTCAGACGCACTTGGCAGGTGCCAGAGCACAGGCCCTGGCCAATGCCCCCGGATTTGAGGGGCTGGAGCAGCACCACGAACTTGCCCACATGGGTGGCCGTCGGCACCACGCCCACCATGGCCAGACGGTTCTTGAAGCTGTCGAGATTGTTCCCCGGAAGGAACAGGGGGGCGTTGACGCCCAGGACCGCAAAGCGATCCTGATCCGCGCCGGTGTTGTTCTTGACCAGGACGATCTCCCTGGCCGGCGTGCTGGGCACCCCCATGCCCTGGCGGTTCAGCTGTTGCTCCCGGAAGGCCACGGTGGTGTCGATGAAGGCGTTGTACGTCGCCGCGGGAATCCGCAGGCGGTCGCCACGCTTCACCTTTTTCAGGGGGTCACCCATGAGCCACTGGTCCCTCTACGACCCGATGCAAAGCGCCCCGAAATCCGCCTCCTCGTA
>JAJXSS010000126.1 GCA_021784455.1 Planctomycetota bacterium | reverse complement strand
TGCCCACTAGACCCTGGTCGTGAGCAACGCCCCGCCGGCCTCAAGGTATGTGCACGCCTGCCCCAACCCCCGAGATCCCGCTGGGAGCCACCGCGGCCGCCCCCACTATTGAGCCCCTGCACCGCGTGTCCCTGCCCGATCCCCCGGCGACCGCCGCTGCCCTGCGTGTCCGCGATGGCCGGGGCCGCCTTTACCTCGAAACCCCCATCGAGGACTGCCCCCGCTTCACCGTCGGCGGGGCCCTGGGCTGGCAGCGGGTCGAGTTTCTGGACACCGCCGGCCAGGTGGTGCAGGAACGCCCCTTCCGCGTCGGCTGCGCCACCCGCCTCGACGATCCGGCCGGCTTCGGGGAGTTGCTGCGGCAACTGCACTTCACCATGCTCGCCTGCAGCGGGGGCGATGGCCTGGGCTCCGCCCGGGTCGATGGCAAGCTTTACCGCTACTTCATCTGCTGGCTGCGCGATCACACGCACACACTCAAGGGCATGAAGTATTTCAGCGGCGAGGTCAAAACCGGCCTGGAGCTCTACGCCGACACCCAGCGCGCCGATGGCATGGTCTACGAGCGCATCGCCCCCAAGGCCGATGTTCAGGGTTGGCGCGATGACACCTTTCAACCCGGCGGCTTCATCCGCACCCTCAACCCCGGCCGGGCCGACAGCTATAGCCTCCAGCGTATCCCCATCGAGAACGATGTGGAGTTCCTCTTCATCGAGTGCCTGTATCGCACGTGGCAGGCCACCGGTGACGATGCCTGGATGCAGCGGTACCTCGACCACGCCCGCCAGGCCGTGAGCTACGCCACCAGCGACCCCTGGCGCTGGAGCCGCAAATTCGGCCTGCTCAAGCGCGGCTACACCATCGACACCTGGGACTTCCTGCACCACGATGATGCCCGCCTGACCGCCGGCGACAACGTGTTCGATCCCCAAAAGACCGTCTTTGGCATCATGCACGGCGACAACACCGGCATGGCCATGGCCTGCCGCATGCTCGCTCACATGCTGCGGGCCGCGGGCCGGGAAGCCGATGCCGCCCCCTATGACCAGCTCGCCCGGGACCTCCTGGAGCGCCTGGACCAGACCGCCTGGGACCCGCGCGGCTACTACCGCCACCACATCAGCGAGGACCCATCCTTCCGGCGCGATGTCGGCGATACCGAGGAGTCCTCGCAGGTGTCCCTGTCCAACGCCTATGCCTTGAACCGCGGCATCGATCCGGCTAAGGCCCGGGCCATCATCCAGACCTATCAGAACATCCGCCGCGCCATGCCCGCCGCCAGCCCCGGCGAGTTCTTCAACATCTATCCGCCCTTTGCCAAGGGTTTTGGAACCCAGAACGCCCCGTGGCAATACATGAACGGCGGCGTTTCGACCCTCGTGGCGGGGGAACTGGCCCGCGGGGCCTTTGCCCAGGGCGACGCGTCCTACGGGGTGGACATCCTTACGCGTCTCAAAGCCCTCGCCGACCGCCATGCCGGCTATCTGCCCGTGTGTCTGAACGGCAATCCCCAGACCACCCCGCCCCAGCGCCGCTTCACCTGCGTGGACTTGGCCGCCGTGGCCAACGTCACCGCGGTGCACCGGGCCGTCGGCGGCTGGGGGGATCCGGGCAACGATCTGTCCCGCCTGCCCACCGGTGAGATCAGCTTCCACCACATCCCCTTTTGCATCGCCCCTCAGGGGCTGGGCCTGGGCCTCGCCTGGGACAAGCCCGGTTTCGCCCGCGAAATCCGTGTGCCCATCGGTGGCCGGCCGGCCTCCTTCTACCTCCTGCACACGGCTTCCCAACCCGGTCAGCCCCTGGCCGAAATGGAGGTTGTCTACGACGATGGCCGGCAGGAACACCTGTACCTCGCCCCCGGGCGCCAGTTGGACAGTTGGTTCATGCCCGGATCAGAGGAATCCCGCCGCCGCTCCCATGCCCCCTGCCTGCCGCAAGGCTGGCCCCCCTACCAGTTGGCCTGGCGTGGCGGCAACGACCGGTTTGACAACGTCGGGGTCTTTGTCTGGGGCTGGGACAACCCCCGGCCCCAGGTCACGATCCGCGAAGTGGTCTTCCGCGCCGCCCGCAATGCCAGCGTGTATTACGTGGCCGGCCTCAGCCTCAGCGACCACCCCGTGTGGTTCCCCCAGAGCGAGGTCAGCTTCGGCATCCCCGATGGCTGGGGTGCCGCGGCCGTGGTCTATGCCCTGATCGAGGGCCTGGCCGGGGTCGTGGACGGTGCCACCATGTTCGAAACCGTCGATCTGGCCCCGCAATGGTCGGCCGCCGGCATCGACAAGACCGCCGTCCGCGTCACCTATCCCGCCAGCGACGGCTATCTCGCCTACGACTATCATCACGATGCCCCAGCCCGCCACCTCCGCATCACCAGCACGGGCAGCGGCACCACCCATCGCTGGCGCCTGCCTCTGCCCCCAGGCGCCGCCCGCATCATCAGCTTCACCCTCAACGATCAACCGTCGGCCTATGAAGCCCAGGCCCGCGGCGGCATCATGACGGTCGTGCTGACCACCCGCGGCCCCGGCCCGTACCACCTCGACATCCACTACGCATAACCCCTCTCCCGCTGGCCACCATCCGCTACGCACGGACCATTTCTTCCCCACTTCTTCTACAATGTTCTCATGACCGATGCCCTGCTGGTCGCGGCCATCCTCCTCAACCTGCTGGCCCTGGGTCTGATCATCGCCCTGTGGCTGCGCCGGCCTACCCTTGATTCCTCTGTCCTCCAGGGGCCCCTCGACGACCAGTTCACCCGTTCCCGTCAGGAAAGCGCCCAGGGGGCCCGCCAACTCCGCGAGGAAGTGGCCGCCGCCAGCCGCACCGGCCAGGAATCCCTCCTCAATACCCTGACCCGCCTGGCCACCGCCCAGCAGAACCAGCTCGACATCTTTGCCGGCCAGCTCCAGCGCTTCACCCGCGACCAGGCCCAGGCCGGCCAGGAGCTGCGCCAGGAACTGGCCAACCGCACCCAGGCCCTTTCCGAATCCCTCGACAAGCGAATCGAGGCCCTGCGCGGCATCGTCGATGCCCAGCTCCTGGCCCTGCGCCAGGAAAACTCCGCCAAGCTCGAACAGATGCGCCACACCGTCGACGAGAAACTCCAGGGCACGCTGGAAAAGCGCCTGGGCGAATCCTTCAAGCTCGTCTCCGAACGCCTCGAACAGGTGCACAAGGGGCTGGGCGAAATGCAGGCCCTGGCCACCGGAGTGGGCGACCTTAAGAAGGTCCTGACCAACGTCAAGACCCGCGGCACGTGGGGCGAAGTCCAGCTCGGCGCCCTGCTCGAACAGATGCTCGCCCCCGAGCAGTACGAAGCCAACGTCGCCACCCGCCCCGGCTCCAACGAACGCGTCGAATTCGCCATCCGCCTGCCGGGGGCCGGCCCGGATGCCGACTCCGGCCGGCCGCTGTACCTGCCCATCGATGCCAAGTTCCCCACCGAGGACTACCAGCGTCTGCTGGAGGCCTCCGAGGCCGCCGATGCCCCCGGCGTCGAAGCCGCCCTGCGGGCCCTGGAAAACCGTATCCGGGGGTTCGCCCGCGAAGTCCACGACAAGTACATCGACCCGCCCCACACCACCGATCTGGCCCTGCTGTTCCTGCCCACCGAGGGCCTTTACGCCGAAGTCATTCGCCGCGTCGCCCTGATCGAAACCCTCCGCCGCGACTACCACGTCGAGATTGTGGGTCCCACCACGCTCTGTGCCACCCTCAACGCTCTGCGTATGGGCTTCCGGACTCTGGCCATCGAAAAACGCAGTGCCGAGGTCTGGCAGATCCTCGGCGCCGTCAAGACCGAGTTCGGCAAGTTTTCCGAAGTTCTGGCCAAGGTCCAGAGCAAGCTCCAGGAGGCCGGCCGGGTCATCGACTCCGCCGGCGTCCGCACCCGGGCCATCGAACGCAAGCTCCGCCAAGTCCAGGAACTGCCCGCCGACCAGGCTCAAACCTTGCTCCAGGCCCCCGATCCCCAGCCCCTGTCGGCGGACCCCTAACCCCGGGCGCGGCCCGCTGGCCCCCCGCCGCCTTAGGGTTTAAGATCATCTTCTCCCGGGCCGCCCCCTGCGCCCGTGCGTAACCACCAACCCGTTCCGATCAATTATCTGGGCCGGACCCTTATGCGGCGGTGACTCAGGTTTCCTCCCAATCCGGTGACAGGCCTCTGCCTGATGCCCAGGCGGCGCGCTGCGGTTTCGGCCAGGTTTATCAGGAAAACCATGCCTGGGTCTTCGGCTACCTGCGGGCGCGCCTCCTCAACGGCAGCGATGCCGAAGACCTCACCCAGGAGGTCTTCCTGCGGGCCTACAGTGCCCTGGAGCGCTTCGACCGCAGTCTGGGCATCCGCCCCTGGATCCTGGGCATCGCCCGCAATGTCCTGCGCGAACACATCCGCAAGGTGCATCGCCGCAAAGAAGTGGGCTGGGCCGAACTGTGCATCGAACTCGAACAGATGGTCGACCAGGAGGGGCTCTATGACGATGTCCTGGCCGAACTGCCCTACTGCCTGGCCCAGCTCGGCGAATCCGCCAGCCAGGCCCTCAAGTGGCATTACTTCGCCGGCGAAAAACTCGACGCCATCGCCCACCACCTGGGCCGCACCATGGGCGCCGTCAAGGTCCTCATGGTGCGCGCCCGTCAGGCCCTCAAACGCTGCTTTGCCCGGAGGCTTGAAGAGCGTCTGGCAAGGTAACCCCATGAAGCGATGTTCGATTTTTGATGTTCGATTTTCGAATGGCCCCAAAACGCCCGGCCAACGTTCGGCAGCCCCCTCCCATCGAGAATTGGAAATCAGAAATCGAAGATTCCCGACCCGCCCATGACCGACCAGCAGCTCATCACGCTCCTGCAGGACAACCTGCCCCAGGATCTGCCCCCCGAGCTCCTGGACGCCCTGCGCCAGCGCATTGCCTCCAGTCCCGAACTGCGCCAGGCCGTCCTGACCGAACTCAAACTCGAACAGGGTCTGGCCACCGCTCACGCGCCCAGCCCCCAACGCTGGGAAGAACTGCTGGCCCGGCATCCCCTGCGCGACCATGTCACCCGGCGCTGGGCCCTGATGGTGGCCCTGCTGGTCTGCGCCGCCGTCCTCGTTACCACCGCAGCTTTTCTCCTCCATCGCCTCCAACCGCAGCACGCCCGGAATCTCCTGGCTCAGGCCACCACCCAGCCCGCCCCCGGCGCCGCCGGGGCGTTGCCTGCCAATGCGGGGGAGGCTTCCGAGGACGATTCCGGAGGCGGAGGCACGAGCGGGGGGGCCGTCGCGGCCGTCCCTCTGCAATCACCCCCCACCGAATCCGCCCAGCCACCGTCGGCTCCTGTCGCAGATCGAAACTCCGAAAATGAGAATGCGCCTGCTCCGACGGCTGCTGCGGAAGGAACACCGCAAGAGATACCGGGGGCCGGGGCCAGCCTCTCGCCCCAGGCCGCCCAGGCGCTGCTTCTGGACAACGCCAGCTCCCGGGGGGACAGTTCCTGGATCCTCGGCTGGACTTCCCTCCTCAGTCCCACCGCCGGCTCACGCACCAGCGAAGGCGGCCGGAACCTCCACCTCCAGGGCACCTACCTGGTCTCGGCCCTGCCTGATCAAACGCACCTCCTGCGTCTCGTGCCCGGCATCCGTGACACCCCCCAGTCCTTTCAGATCGACTTCTGGGCCGGCCTCGACGGCGTCCGCATCACCGCCAACGGCATCCATGGTTACGCCGCCTATCGCCTGCACCGTGCGGCCATCCCGGCCGCCGCTCCCGCACCCACCGCCATCGACGACCCGCGGCTCAACCGCGCCGCGAAAGCCTCCCGCATCGACCCCCAGATCGCTTTCACCTGGACCGGCAAGTCCCCCATCGCCGGCGCTCCGGCCCAGGACTTCGCCGTCCGCTGGAGCGGCAACCTCGAAATCCATCATCCCGGCCGCCATACCTTCTACCTCACCGCCGATGACGGCATCCGCCTCTATCTCGATGGCAAAGCGATCCTCGATGACTGGCAGGATCACTCCGCCACCACCACCTCAGCCACCATCGACCTCTCCCGCGGCTCGCACCCCATCCAGATCGACTACTACCAGGGCGCCGGCGAGGCCTCCGTCAAGCTCGAGTGGCAGGGCCCGGGCATCAGCCGACAGATCGTGCCCGCCTCGGTGCTGCTGGTCCCCCCGGAAGACCTCGCGGGGAACCGCGCACGCCCGGGCCACCTTCGAGCCGCCGCGCACGGCCTGCGCGCCACCTACTACTGGGGCCCCCAAGTCCGGCTTGGCCCCATCGCCCTGCCCCAGATCGCCGTCCAAGTTGTCAGCCGCCTCAGCGATGATGGCTTCCGCCGCGGCCTCATTGGGGATGGCGTTCTGGATCTGCGCTACCAGGACGGCCAGATCGTCCTGGCCCGCGGCGACCTCGTCCTGCTCACCGCGCCATTGCCCGCCCCTCCCACCTCCGCCGCCCTCACCGCCGATTGCGATCTGGCCTACGCCCGGCGCCTGCCCTGTCTGCCCCTGAACCTGGCCGCCCCCCAGCCTGGCCTAATCGCCCTCGATTCCGCCCGGCCGGCCGCTCTCGGCTGGCAACTCTCGGCCCCCAACGCCGCCTCCCTCACCACTTTGCCCTCGGGCGCCCTCCAGTTCGCCGCGCCCGCCCGGCCCTCGGCGAGCAAAGAACCCGTCTTCGCCCTGGCCGACCTCGGCCCGCCGGTGGGCACCCAGGTCACCTTCCACCTCGCCCACCTCAGCGCCGGCACCGGCCTGGCCTATGTTGGCCCCGACACCAGTCACCACGGCTACGTCTGGATCGCCCCTGAAAAGGGCCAGCTCGTCCTGGTCAATGCCCCTGACAATGCCGGGGAACGCGCGGCTCGCCTGGCCGATGGCTTCACCGTCCACGAGCAGATCTGGCTGCGCCTCAACTTCAGCGCCAACTCCGTCCGCATCGAAGCCAGCCACGATGGCACCCACTGGTTCTACTTCGACCAGTTCGCCACTGATGCCTGGAGCGGAAACCCAGGCATCGCCCGCGCCCGCTGCGGCCCGGCCATTCTGCCGGGCTTTCTGGGAGCCCGCCTCCAGATCGATCACCTCACCGTCCGCACCTTCGATGCCTGGCAGAAACTCGCGGCCCCCGATCTGCTCCAGCAGGTCGCCGACACAGCCTTCCCCGCCAACTGGGGCACATGCGTCGCGGGCATCGATGCCGCCTGCCCTCCCAACGTGCCCCTGCCCCCGTGGCGCCTGGCCTGCTTCACCACCATCCTCACCCGCTCCAGCCCCCTGTGCATCCGCCGCCCCGCCGCCCTCGCCCTGCTGGCCGCCGCCGTGGAGGCCGGCCTGCCTCTTAGCCAAGTCGAACCCGCCCTCGCCCAGTGGCCCTGGCTGGTCGGCACGCCCTTCAGCGATTATGAGGTGCAGCCCCTTTACCAAGCGCTGTGCCGCAACCCGCAGAATCCGCAGGATGAAGCCGCCCTCCAGCGCCTCCTCCAGGACTCGCTAGAGCCCCCCTACACCCCCCAGATCACCGGCCCTCGCCCCGCCACCGTGTACCCCCCGGCCCTGCTTCGTCTGGTCCTGCTCCAGAGGGTCGCCACCGGCCAGTGGGCCCAGGCCCAGCACCTGGCCCGCCGCGCTTTGTTCCTGTGCCGCTACAGCCCCTCCTTCGACCGGCCGTACCCCGACGCCGCCGGCATCGTCCGCGAGTTGGCCGCCTGGGTCGCCGCCACCGCCTTCCAGATGGTGCCCCAGCCCCCCAACGCCCAGCCCCCCACCTGGCTGGCCCGCTGGACCCACCCCCTCATCGTGGATACCGACCGCGACACCGCCAACCTCCTGGCCGACTTCCAGGCCTCCGTCCAGACCAAGGCCTATGACCACGCCTGCCGCGTCCTGACCCAGCGCATCCTCCCCAACGGCATCGCCCCCGAAATCGCCGACTCCCACCTCTTCCAGTCCATCCACGTCGTGGCCCGCGAAACCCTCCGCGCCAACCCCCAGCTCCGCCAGACCCTCGACAGCCAGTTCAGTGCCCTGGCCGAACTGCGCCTCCGCCAGGCCATGGCTCACAATGACTCGCGTATGCTCCAGGCCATCCCCGTCCAGTTCTACGGCACCCCCGCCGCCGCCGCCGCCCTCGAACGCCTGGCCGACCAGGAACTCTCCCTGGGCAACTTCTACGCCGCCGCCGCCCGTTACCAGGAACTCCTGGATGACTACCAGCTCCCCGACGCCGCCACCATCGCCGCCAAACGCCGCCTCGCCCTGGCCATGACCGGCGAGATCGCCGGCCCGCCCATCACCCACACCGTCCACCTGCCCGGCGGCAATATCTCGGCCCGGGACTTCGAATCCCTGATCGCCGAATGCGCCCACTTTCACGGCCGGGCCGGTAGCACCGAGCCCCCCGCCCCCGCGTTGAATCCCCCCGCCCCCGGCCCCACGCCCCTGACCGCCCGCCTGCTGGACAGCCCCTTGCTCGGCCTGCCCAACCGCCTCGATGTCAACACCAGCCTGGGCCTGACCCTGGATCACGACCGCCTCTTTGTCCACACCGACCGCCAGATTCTGGCCTGCGACCTGACCACCGGCCAGACTCTGTGGACCTTCGACGCCGGCCATCGTGGCCCGCGCAACCTCATCCTCAATCCCGGCCCCTGCCTGGCCCTGGGTTCGAGCCTGCTGACCACCGTCCCCATCGGCCGCACCGCCACCCTGCTGGGCCTCGACACCGCCGCCCGCCACCCGCGCCGCCTCTGGCGCCGCGACTTCGATGATGGCATCGTCTCCGACCCCTGGACCATCGGCCCCTGGGCCTTCATCCTCACTCAGCGCCGCATCGCCCAGGGCGACCTTCAACTCCTGCTGCGCCGCATCGCCCCCGCCACCGGCGAATCGGTCATGTCGGCCCCGGTTGTCCAGTTCCGCCCCACCCCCTGGCTGCCCATGCCCGCCCGCCCCGCCGTCAGCGGCGACAGCCTCATCTACTCCTGCGGCGGAGCCCTGATGTCCCTGAGCCCGCTGGGCCAAGTACGCTGGATCCGCCAGCTCGCCTATTTCCCCCTCGAGGCCGCCCCCTCTTCCCCCTGGCTCCAGAATCAGACCACCCCCATCGTCGCCGGCCCCCTCGTCTTCACCGCCGGTCCCGGCACCCCCTTCCTCTACGCCGTCCATGTCACCAGCGGCGACCTCGCCTGGACCCGCCTCGAACCCAACCTCTGCAACCTCATCGGCATCGTCCACACCGCTGCCGCCAGCCCGGCCAACCCCAACGCCGCCAACCCCGACCCCGCCCCGGACTCCGGCCAGCATCTCATCATCGCCTCCGACCAGGCGATCACTGCCTTGGACGCGGCGACCGGCCAGCCCGTCTGGCGCCGCCCCTTCGATGGCCTGCCCACCGCCCTGCTCATCGCCAGCCCGGCCCCCGCCGCTAACCCCGCCCCCGGTGGCCCAGGCTCCCCACCGGTGGACTCTGCCGGCGCAGGCGCCCCGCCAGCCCCCCGAAACTTCATCTTCGCCCTCCACGACCTCCCCCCCTCCCGCACCAGCCCCGCCACGATCGAAGCCCTCTGGCTCTCCCCCACCGATGGCGCCATCCTCCACCGCGAAACGCTCCCCGGCCTGCACGCCACCCAACCCCGCTTCCTCATCACCGATGGCCGCACCATCGCCGGCCTGGCCTCCACCCCCGCCGGCCCCCGCCTCTTCATCCTCCAGCCCGCCCCGTAGGTTCGGCCCGGGCCGAACCTCTTGCCCTCGAGGACT
>JAJXSS010000125.1 GCA_021784455.1 Planctomycetota bacterium | reverse complement strand
TCTCTTCCACCTTTGATCCACCGCTGGATTGGACCAAACCCAAGGATATTCGAACGCCGGAGACCGCAGATCCCAGCGCCTGGAATCAATTTTACGCCGACAGCAGTAAAGAGCCAATCAACTGTTGTCCCCTGCCCGCCGATAGCCTTGGAGGCATGATCTGGCCTTTGGTGGAGTGGTATGAACTCACCGGCAATGCCCGGGCGATGGATCTGGCGGTGGGATTGAGTAATACCGTCGTCCATTACCATCCTCTGCGCGCGAACACCGTGGCTCCTATCGGCTGCTTCAGTAACATCCACGGTGTGGCCAACGCCATGGCCGGGGTACTGGCCTGTCACCGGCATATTCCCAATCCTCGACATCTCATCTGGGCGGAAACGCTGTTCGAATATTTTCTTAATCGCTGCGCCAGCTCCTTTGGCTGGGTGACCGAATATGAATGCGAGAGCCCGGACCGGCCGACGCAGCGGGCCTCTGCCGAAGGATGTGCGGTCGTCGACCTGGTGCGGGTGGGCATCGAACTCGGGCGTCTGAATTTTGTTCATGGCTGGGATGTCGCCGAGCGCTTCGCCCGCAACTATCTGACGCAGGCACAAATTCGCGACCTACGCCAGTTCACCGTGCCGGAAGGGATCGTAATCAACCACCCCGGTCGCCAGGCCGTGAATGCGGTGCCCGCCGCGCACCGCGACAGCGAGGAAATCTGGCAGCGTGCGATCGGCGCGATGGCAGGGTGGGGCGCCCCCAACGACATCCTGGATCCGCAGGGCCGTCTGGCCATGTGCATTCAGAATTGCTGCAGTGGGCACCTGCCCCTCGGCCTGCTGCACGTCTGGGAATACGCCGTCACGCGGCGGGGAGACACCCTGCGTGTGAATCTGCTGCTCAGCCAGGATGGACCGCTGGCCCGCACCATCGACCACCAACCTGCCTGCGGCTTGCTGGAGATCATTCCGAAGTTCGCCTCCAAGCTTGCAGTGCGTTTGCCGGACTGGGTCAATGATGCCAACGTACACGCCACCGTGGACAACCAGCCGGTTCATCTGACTTGGACCGCCCATGACCGTTATGTCCAGTTGCCGCAGGTGCCCGCCAATAGCATGGTACGCTTAGACTACCCGTTGCGGGATTGCAGTTTCACCCATCGCTTGGGCGGTGCCCTTTACACCACCACCTGGCGGGGTGACACGGTTATGCAGATCACCCCGGCCGGCACATTCATCCCCATCTTTTAACCTTCGCCGCAAAATCTGTGGGTTCAGTCCTGTTCGGACAGCACTACAGCGGAGGTGAACGCCAGCATGCCGCGGTAGCCGTTGATGTCGCGGGGCACGAGGTGCGGCGGGCAAGCACCGGGCGTGGATTCACAGGTCTACCCGACGCAGCTCCTGGTCAACCTCCGCGTTGTGAAGCCCAGTGAGTTGGATGAATGGCTGCCCGAGGCGTGGCAGAAGAGGCAGGCGGCCCTGCCCCCCATCGCATGACCTACGCCGCCCAGCCCGGGCAACTACTGGGGTCTATTGAGCGGACCGCGAATTGCCTTCGGCAAGGCTCGCCAATCAACTAAGCTCTGAAACGCATCCCATCCACGCTGGCCGTGGGCTTACTGGCCGCAAGGTCTGGCGGACCTGGCAGGGGACATTCGCCTGGCGCCCATCTGCCACGATCCTTCCAGCCACCTGCTATCGGACCAATCGCCATGGCCCACCGCACCTTGTCCGCAACAAGTCAGGCACCGTGCTTGACCTTGCAGGCACCCCAATGCCCAAGCTGATTCAATCTCTACTTGTCGCGGACTGGCCAGCCGCCTGCATTTCACCCCCATCCGGTTGGGCGGAGGGCCTGCACTTCCCAGCGACCAAACATGCTCGGCTGACATGAGCTGCGCCAGACAACGGTCGAAGACGGGTCCGATCCCATCGGCCGGAAGCTAACAATTGCAGTCACTGCGCTGGCTGGACTGCAGACGATGCCACAGCCGCCGTCAGAACACCCCGCGTCGCTGCCATGGGCTTCCGCAGGCCCATCTTGCTGATGGCTACTTAACTGCACAAGGAACCGGCCCGGCGCCACAACTGGCAGTAAGCCAAGGCCCATTGCCGGGCCTCGGACTGCACCACTTCCTCCCGCCACCCGCGTGCCTGAAGTCCGGTCTCCTGCCCGGCGGCCGGCTCAGGAGAACCACTGCACCAGCATCTTGGCCGTATCGATCGAACCTATCGGGAACTCATCGCTGGCCAGCGGGGCATTCCCGAACGTGGACAATGCGGACGATTCCACAGACGCAGGGGCATAGGCCATCAGGCCGGTACCGGCCTGCGGATCTGTAATCGTCGGGACCAGTGCGTAGTTGACGAAGTCCGTGGGCTGATGGTTCAGGCCCAGCGTGTGGCCGAGTTCGTGGGCGATCACGTTGGCGAAGTAGGTACTGTAGCCGTTGAGCAGGGCCGTCGAGTTGGCCCCGGTCACCGTACCGGCGAAATTCTCGGCGAATACGATTGCTTCATCCGCCTTGGACTGACCGGCCACATCAATATTGCTGGCCAAGCCCATCAGACCCGGGTCGTTGGCATCCGTTGGGCCAACATACACCGTGGTGAAATCGGCAGAGGGGTCCAAGCCCTCGGCGATGGCCGGGTTCTGAGTGGTGAACCAGATGCCGGTGGCATTGGCGGCGTTGTAACTGGCCCAGTCGCCGGCCGTGACGATATCGTGAGCCGCGAATCCCGAAGCCCCCAGCACCGCCGGGTTGATCGAGTCATAGATGCTCAGCACGTTCTGCACGATGCCCGTTACCGAGCCGCCGTTGCCGCTGATCAGCGTGTCTGTCATGCCCGACAGGCTGCTCGACAGGGCCCCGGCATCCAGCCCGCTGATGCTGACCGAGCCCAGGCCTGTCTGGGTGGACAGGCCGCCCGTGAAATCCAGATAGACAAGCTGCTTGGTCGCTTCCTTACCCGACCCGGCCACATAGGCGACATCCACCGCGTGGCCATCCGACAGGACCACCTGGTGGCCGCTGAGCGTGCCGCCCATCGCGCTGGCCACGGCGCTGTCGCTGCCGGCCAGGGCCACGTTCATCGTGTAGCTGCCCACCGTACTGTCGCTGACCAAGTTCGCGGCCGAAGCGGCCACAATGTAATAATCGCCAGCGTAGGGCAGGTCGAACACCTCCGCCAGGTCTGTGGGGGACCCGGAAGATGCCTTCTCGGTGTTCTGCTGCGTCCGGTTCAGGTCCCAGCGGGCAACCAGTTCGTAGTTGCTGTCGGTTGTGTTGTAATAGAAGACGCCCAGTTCCACCGGCGCACTACTGTTCACCTGCACCCCCAGATACTGCCCGGCCAACAGGTTCTTCAGATAGTACACATCCACATCGTTGACGCTCGACAGACTGCTGACCACGTGCGCCACCTGGCCCACGGTGATGGGCACGATGCTATTGTTGGTGCTGGCCCCGGCGAATGTGTCCGGGGCATCCGATCCGGAAACCAGGGCGATGTAATCCGAACCCTCGTGGCCTGAGGCCGCCCCGTCCAGGATCGTTCCGGGCATGTCACCCACCAGCCGCAGCGCCGAACGCAATCCGGAGCGATCGTAAATATCGTGGGTTGGGTCCGCGTTGGCGCCCTTCAAAACCAGCGTCAGCAGACCGCTGAGGCCGGTATTGCTTTGAACCGTCAGCACGCCCTGCAGCACCCCGTCCGCCGAAGCCTGCGTGGCGTAGCTCAGGGTCAGGCCGGTGACCAGGTTGCCGTTGCTATCCTTCACGATCACTGTTCCATTGTCACCCAGTACCTGTGACAAAGTCAGCGTGGAACTGTTGACCGCCTCGCTGAAGGTCAGCACGACCTGGTTGGCGGTGGGTTGGGCCACACTCACCACGGTGGGCGCGCCCAAGGGATCGTTGTACACCTGCTGGTTCAGCGAACTCACCCCGTACCGGGAATTGACCCGCACGATGGCATCGGCCGCCACCAGCACGGCCTCATTGGGGCCCGCCATGGTGGAACTGAGAATCTGCCCGTTGAAGGTGATGCTTTCCACGCGGCTGCGCAACAGGCCGCCGGCGTCCACATCATCCACCAGGCTGCCATTCACGGTGCGCGGCACGTACACGCTGGCGTTGAACACGCCGCCGGACATCGGTACACCCGGCCCATAGCTCACGTTGGGCAGCACGCCCACCGCCACCACACTGTCGACGTACTGGCCGCTGAAGACCGCACTCTTGAGCGACCCGCCCGTTATCACATCGTCCGCCGTGTTGTACACCCCATCGGCGCCGATCCACGTGCCGATCGAGAACAGAGCTCCGGTGGCATCGCGGGCAACCGACAGGCTGTTTACATCCAGCCCGATATCCACCACACCGCCCGTCACCGCCTGGAAGCTGGCCGAGCCAACCCCGTCGCGAATGGCGATCAGGCCGGCGTGCGTGCCGCCGATCCCCAGGCTGTTAACTGTGCCGGTCGAAACCAAGCTCGCGCCACTGGCCACTCCGCCGCCCACGCGGATGGAGTTGGCATTACCGCTCAAGGTCAGCGCCGCGCCGGCCAGCATCTGGCCGGACACCAGCAGATTCGTCACGGTGTTCAGTGCCGCGGTGCCGACAATATCGCCGCGCACGGTCAGGCTGGTCGTAGCCTGGTCCACGCGGATGATGCCCCCGGCCGCCAGATCGGAGGCCAGTGTGGCCGTGCCCAGAGTGCCCGCATCCAGCAGGCCGGCGAAATTGTTGCTGCCGCCCGTCACGTTCAGGACGTTCAGCTTGCCCGCTGCGGACAGGACCGCCGAACCCGCCACCGCGCCGGCAAGGTTCACCGTGCCGATCGTATTGGCGGCGGTCAGGCTGCCGCCGAAACTGCCACCGGAAAGCAGGCTGAAACTGGTGATCGAGTTATCGGAGACGATCACCCCGTCGAAGCTGCCCTTCACGGTCACGGACTTGAAGCCCGCGCCCTCGGCCGCCAGTCGCTGGGTGTAGTCGTTGTTGGGCAGGTTGCCCGGATTAATGGACACGCTGGTGAAGCCCGTGGCGGTGATGCCGCCCTCGGACGACGCATCGAGCCCGCGCAAGGCGAAGAACTGGGAGTTGGCGCCGCTGGTGACAAAGCCCTGCATCTGGCCCGCCACCGGATCAAACGCCAGGTCGGTGATGCCGCTGACCACCGTGCCCGGGCGGGTCACGATGGAGGTCTTGCCCGTGGCCGGGTTGATGCTGACCAGTTCGTGCAAGGTGCCCTCGATGCCGAACATCTGGCCCGTCAGATCGTCGAATTCGATGGCCGTGATGTTCTGCGCCCGGCCGGTGGTCGCGTCGGTCAGGGCCACCGAGCCCTGGAACTGGCCGCTGGTGTCGAAGCTGACCAGGTGCTGATCCTGCGTCAGCACGTACAGCAGGCCCGGATGGCTGGCATCGGCCGCCAGCCCCAGGCTGGTCTGTCCGACCGCCGGGAGGATGGGCTGGCCGGTAGCGTTGACCAGGGCATCCAGCCGCGTGAAGTCACCTGTGGTTGTGTCGATCGTGCCCAGCACGGCCACCCGGCCCTGGGCGTCATTGGGATCCACCGCATTCGTATAGAACTGCCCCGTGCCGTTGAGGCTGCTGTCGTAGGCGTAGCCGCGATAGTGCGTGCCCGACTTGCCCATGGCGAAGCCATCGATGCCGGCATCCAGGGTCGCGCTGCTAGACAACACCTGGAACTGGGTGGGGTCGCCCAGATTCGCCACCGTCAGGTACAGCAGCCGCGGGGTGGTTCCATCATTGTCCATTAGCAGCAGGTTGCCGTTCTCATCAAAGCCCATGCCCTGCGGGTTCAAGGTGGCGTCGCCGCTGACCTGGACCGCACCGACATGGGTAACCGTGCCGTCAGTGGCGATGGTAACCAGATCGTAGTTGTTGACGCCCGTGGCCTGCAGGGCATAGATCGTGCCGCCCGAAGAAACCGCCAGACCGCCAAAATCGGCGGTAACGGCGCCTCCGTCGTTCAAGGCCACCCCCGCCAGGGCGGGGTTGCCGATCTGGTGTACCAGCACCGTGCCGCCGTTGGCCGTGGTGTCGATCTGGACCAGCGCCACCCCGGCCGCCGACGGGCCCTGCCCGTCCACATCGCTGACCAGGGCGATCAACTGCCCGCTGGAGTTAAAGGCCATGGCCAGCACCGTCCCGCCCGCGTAGTTAGCGCTGAAACTGGTGCTGCGCAGCGTGCCCACCAGCGTCTGGGCGCCGGTCGTGGCGTTGATCTGCACCAGTTGGTCTAAGCCGGACTGCTGGTCGATTGCGTAGGCCTGGCCGCTGCTGTTCCTCGCCGGGGTGTGCAGTTCCACACCGCTGCCGATGCTGGTGCCTACCTGCGTGATGGGCGTGGGGTCGTAGAGCCGGGCCACGCCGAACAGCGTGCCGTCGGCATACTCCATCGCCAGCAGAGCGCCGGGGTTGGCATTGGTAATGACATCGGTCAGATTCACCGGGGCGCCCGTCACCCCCGTGCTGGGGTCGATGGGCAGGATCTGCCCGGTGGTGGCGTTGGCCACCCAGGCGTTGCCCAGGGCGTCGATGGTCATGCCCGTGTAGTTGGCATTCACCTGGGCCAGGTTTTCCACCAGCGGGCTGGTGGTGGCATTCTGCACGCTCAGGCTGGTGATGTTGCCGCCCACGCGCAGGTCGCCCTGCCCCTGTTCGCGCATGCTCATGCGGGCGACATTGCCGCCGATCTGGCCCGTCCAATTGTCGGCGATGGCCACCGGGGCATAGCCCACCCCGAAGTCGCGCACGCTGAAGATGTTCACGTTGCCATCCAGCCACAGGTCCGGGGTGCCGGCCACGCCGTCACCCACCAGGTCGCCGTCAAAGCTGAAGGTATTGACGCTCGAGAACGCCGTCGCCAGCACCCGGCCGATGGCGAATTTGC
Organism: Planctomycetota bacterium; assembly: GCA_021784455.1. Classification (GTDB taxonomy): domain Bacteria; phylum Planctomycetota; class Phycisphaerae; order Phycisphaerales; family Phycisphaeraceae; genus JAJXSS01. The sequence goes on along the minus strand of JAJXSS010000125.1, from coordinate 2,889 downwards.
CCGACGCCAGCGTCGAGGAACTGGTGATCGTCACACGCGTACCGATCGTCGTGCCGTTGAGCACGATCGAGTTGATCAGACCCAGGTTGGCATCGGCCATCGTGCCGTACACATCCACCTCGCCCGGCCCGGTCACCTGAATGGTGATCGTCCCCACCGCCGTGGTCAGGGTGTAGGAGCTTCCGGCTTTGGCGACATTGGTGCCGCCGCTGCCCTTAAGCGCCCCTTCCAGAGCGTTGCCCTTGTCGGTGGTGATATTGTCCCGGGTGTAGCCGATGCCATCCTTCACCGTGCCGCCGTTGTTGACCAGCAGGTTCCTCAGGATGGTGGCATCCGAGGCCACCAGCGAACCGGCCTGCAGGTTGCCCGAGATGGTCTTGATCTGGCTGGCTCCGCCGGTCACCGAAACCTTGACATTGTCCGTGGTCGGCCCGCCCGTCCCCAGCCCGAAATCGCCGGTAGCGCCCGGATCTATTCCGGCCGTGATATAGCTGTTGCTGATGATGCCGGAGGCCAGCAGGGCGCTGGTCAGATCCCCGTGGTAAAGCACCCGGTCGGCACCGGAGCGGGCCGCGTTCTGTTCCGCGGCGTCGGCCAGCGGCGTGGCATCATTCACCACGCCGTGGATGGCAAAACTGCCCAGGCTCAGGCCGGTGGAGGCAGAGCTGGAATTCATGGAGCCGGGGCTGAAGGTGGTCAGCCCGCCGCTGACGGCCAGGATGGAATCGGTCATGGAGCCGGCGCTGAAGCTGCTGAGGTTGGCCAGCAGGCTCTGTTCGCCCGAATCCTTGCCCGGCAGGTTGGTGGCATAGCTCCCATCGGCTCCGGGAGTGATCCCCACCTGGACCAGACTGTTCGCCATCGCACCTTTGATCAGGAAGGTGGTCGTGTCCATGCCGACCGTGATGACCGAGTCGGTCAGGTTGCCGCCAAAGCTCAGCATCGTGGCCTGGCCATCGACGAAGATATTGCCCGTGGCAGCGCCGCCGACGGTCAGGGTCCGCAAATCGTGACCCAGCACCAGGCTGGCCGCCGCGTCGGTCTTGGCCAGGCCGCCGCCCACGGTGATCACGGTGGAGGCGGCATTGATCGCATCGCCATCCGCCAACGTGAAACTGCCACCAACGGAGAGCGTGGTTACGGCCGGGGTGTAGCCCAGATCCAGGGCCCCGGCCAGGTTGCCGCCTACGCGGATGAGCGTCGCGCCGCCACCCACGTTCAGATCACTGCCCGCCACCATGTCCCCCGCGACCATGAGCGTGGTCAGGTTGGAGCCGATGTCGATACCGGCCGTCGCCAGCATCGAACCGGTAAGCTGGAGGGTCGCCATCGCATTCGCCTGGATCGTGCCGCCCAGATCCGTGGTGCGCACCGCCGACACGCTTCCCGTGGCGGCGCTGACGTTGCCCAGGATCGACCCGCCCGTCACGCTGACCGTGCCGATGTTGCCGTACAGGCTCTGGATCGTGGCGTTGCCGGCGATTTCGCCGCCCACCACCATCAGGCTGGTGAGGTTGCGGCCCACGCTGACCGTCTGGGCCGGCTGGCCGGTTTCCCCCAGGTTGCCGCCGCGCAGGGTCAGATTCTTGAGGTCCCGGCCCACAGTCAGATTGCCGTTGAGCAGGTTCCCGCCGATCGAGGCGCCCTTGGCCAGCACCTGCAGACTGGTCAGGTCCTGGCCGACGAAAACCGAACTCTGGATCGAGCCGTTGACAGTCAACGTCCCCAGGTTCCCGGCCACCATCACGTCCATGGCCAGGGAGGGATCCACCGCGTTCGGGTTCGTGCCTACCTGCAGGTTCAGCAGGTTGCCGTTGATCTTGAGCACATCGGTCTGGCTCGACGGATCGCCCAAGGTGCCCGCGGAACGAATCGTGCCCACATCGCCGTTCTCAATGTTGATTGAGCCCGTGAGGCTGCCGCTCAGGGCGAACAAAGTGAGGGCTTTGTGATTGCCCAGGTTCTGGCCCTGAATGGTCAGGTCGCCCGCCATGTCGCCGGCGATATTGATGGTGCCGATGTACTGCCCTGCGGTAATCGAGCCCGTCAGACTCTGGTACAGGTTAAGCGCGCCGATGTAGCTCGTCGCCGTCACGCTGCCTTCCACCATGCCCCGGAACGTGGCGCTGCCGATGCTGCCATTGGGGCCCGTGGCGATGATGTGCGAGCTGCCCAGCAGGTTGCCTGTGACATTCATGCTGCCGATGCGCCCAGCCACCGTCAGTTGCAGGTTGGAAACGTCTCCGCCGGGGTTCAGGGCCCCCAGGGCCCCCGTCGTCACCGTCAGGTCGCGCATGGTGACCGGGTCGATATCGATGCTGGGCAGGGTGGTGATGCTCTGGGTCGCGTTGGCAAAGGCCAGGGTGGCACTGTCGATACGGTAGGCCGCAACATTCCCCAGGTTGCCCGAACCCTGGCCCGTGATCCCTTGCATCATGCCGGCCTGGCGGTTGGAAGAGAACTTCAGCGTCTGGTTGTTGCTGCCGCCGGACTTGTTCTTGGTGCTCGTCGAGATCAAAAACGCGCTGGTCGCCGCCTTGGCCGTCAGCAGCAGCACGTTCGCGTTCACATTGGCATCGGAACTGAAACTGGCCGTGATACCGGTCAGGATGGGATTGACCGCCGCGTTCCAAGCAGCGATCAGGCCGTTGATCACGTTCTGCGGCGTGGCGGCGGTAGCCGTGTAGCTGACCGAGGCGCTGCCTCCGCGTCCATCCGACACCGTTACCGTGAAGACATCGCCCACCTCCACGTTGGCCGGCAGGATTTCGGCCGTGGCCGTACCCAGAGCCTTGGGCAGGTCGTTGTTGCTGTTGAGGGCGAAACCAAACAGCGGGTGGGTGGTGTACTGTTCGCTGTAGCGTATAGAGGCCTCATAGGCACTGGCCG
>JAJXSS010000124.1 GCA_021784455.1 Planctomycetota bacterium | reverse complement strand
GTGCGCATCCAGAAGGCGCTGGCGGCCTACTACGCCCAGGATGGTCAGGCGCCGCGGGCCCAGATGGCCCGCCAGCGCGCGGCCGCGGGCGAGGCGGCGCTGCAGCGGGCGGCGGCCGAGCCGGCGCGGCTCCCCTATGACCCGGCGATCGAGCAGTTTGACCTGTCCGGGCTGGCCCCGCCGCCGGGCAATGCCCTGGAGCAGCGCATCCGGGCCTGGGCGGCCGTGCACCACCGCGGCAACCTGGCGGGAGCCATCCTGATTCAGGTCGAACTGGCGACCTACTACAAGCAGAAGGGCGACACGACACGGGCCCAGGCGGCGCTGGCGCGGGTCCAGAAAGGGGAGCGGGAAATGGACCGGCTGGCGCAGGCGGTGCTGCAGGCGCGGGGCGGGGCGCCGGCCGCAAGCGGCAAGGTGCCGGCGACCGGCAGCACCGGGAGTGCCACAGCGGGCAAGGTTCCCGGCAGCACCTTCAGCGGCCGGTATTACGCCATGATCGGGCCGACCCTGCACACCTGGGAATTCACGGCCGATGGGAAGTTCCGGCACACCTACATCACCAGCAACGGGGCCACCAGCGTCCGCAATGAGGAGCACGGCACCTACGGTGTGCAAGGGGACAAGATCGAGTTGCACGTGGCCGGGCTCCTCAGCGGGTATTCGGCCCCGGGCAGTCATGGCACGCTGCTGGGCGGCGGCAGCCAAGCGAAGCAGGAAGTGCGGGTGCTGAAGTTTCAGTTCCAGGGCCCGCAGGGCAAGGATGGAATCGTCCTGGATGGGGTGGCCATGAAGGTCAAGAGTTGGTGAAGGCAGGTTGGGGAGTGGGCGTCGGCAGCCAGGGGTGGCGGCGGGTCAGCAGGTGGACGATGGGGGTGGTCAGGAAGGTGGTCACCAGGGCCATGATGACGAGCATGGCGAAGAGGGTGGGGGAGATGACGCCCAGATCCAGGCCGATGTTGAGGGCGATCAGTTCGACCAGGCCGCGGGTGTTCATCAGCACGCCCAGGGCTGAGGCATCACGCCAGGACAGGCCGGTGAGCTTGCCGGCGGCCAGGGAGCCACCGAATTTGCCCACGCAGGCGCACAGGAGGATCAGGCCGCAGATCGCCCAATCCTGGCCGCCGCTGATGAGGGCGACCTGGGTGCGCATGCCGGTGAAGGCGAAGAAGGCGGGCAGGAAGAGGACGGAAATCACATCGTTCAGGCGATGCGTCAGCCCGGCGGTGACGCGGCTGTCGTGGGGGATGACGGCGCCCAGCAGGAAGGCCCCGAAGATGGCGTGGATGCCGATGTATTCGGTGGTCATGGCGGACAGGAGCATGGCGACAAAGAGGATAGCCATGCCGCTCCTGGTGAGTTCAGGGGAACGTTCCAGACGGGGCATCAGCAGTTGCACGGCGGGGCGGACGACCAGGAAGACGAAGACGATATAAGCCGCCGTCAGGAGGACGGTGACGATGGCGCCGGAGACCCTGGCCTGCGTGATGCTGACAACCAGGGCCAGCAGGCACCAGGCCGACACATCATCCACGGCGGCACAGCTCAAGGCCACGGAGCCCATAGCCGTCTTGGCGATGCCCCGGTCGGTCAGGATGCGGGCCAGGACGGGGAAGGCGGTGACGGACATGGACACACCCAGAAAGAGGGCGAAAGAGGTAAAGCCGACACCGTTGTGAACCATGAGGGGATAGATGCCCAGGGCCAGGGCGGCGCCCAGGAGGAAGGGGGTGAGGATGCTGGCGTGGGAGATGGCCAAGGAGGCATGGCCGCTTTTCATCACGAGTTTCAGGTCGAGCTCCATGCCGACCAGGAACATGTAGAGGATAACGCCGAGCTGGGCAATGACATTGAGAAAGGGGGCCACGGACAGGGGCAGGAGGTACGCCATAGCCCCGGGGGCGATGCGGCCTAAAAGGGAGGGGCCGAGCATGATGCCGCCGATGACCTCGCCGATCACGGGCGGCTGCTGGAGCCAGGAGAAGAGGTTTCCCACGGCGCGGGTGGTGAGGATGATGACGGCCAGGGCCAGCAGCACGTGCAGGACGGTATTGATGGTCTCGGGGGCGGCTTTGAGGACGCTGGCCCCCGGGGCCGCGGCTCCGGGGACCCGGAGGTGGTTCCCTGCGCGATCGATGAGCAGGAAGACGCCCACGGCCACACCGATCATGACCAGGTAGAAAACCAGCACCCGCAGGCGGCTGGACGAGGCAAATTTGCTTTGGGAGCGGGTGGCCATGGATCGCCTCCGATCGGTCGCGCCGACAAGTCGGTCGATTTTAGGCCTGTGGGTGGGGTGGGTATATCAAGAAAACATCAAATTCGTGAGATCGGCCAAGGGCGCGGCCGGCAGGTCATTCGGCGAGATCGGACTGGCCCTCGTCGTTGACTTCGCTGCGCAGCAGGGCGAGGAACTCGGTGTAGGAGGCGGCGCGGGCGACCTGGGCGGGGGCCTTGGGAACGCGGAAGGTGGCGGCGATGTCGGCCAGAATCTCCAATTGGGCCCCGTGATTGTGCAGCGGGGTCAGGACCAGGAAGATCAGGTGGGCGGGGCGGCCATCGGCGGCCTCGAAGTCCACACCGGACTCGGAGATGCCCACCGCGACGACCGGCTTGTCCAGATCGCTCAGGCGGGCGTGGGGCACGGCAATGCCGTTGATCAGGCCGGTGGCCATCATGTCCTCACGATGGAGCACCGCCTGGCGGATGGTATCGGCGGAATGGCGGGTCAGGGGGGCGACGGCCTGGGCCATTTCCCAGATCACGCCGGCACGCTGCGCGGATTGAAGGCGGGGCAGGAAGCCGCGGCCGGACAGGAAATCGACAAATCGGCGGGTCTTGGGGCGGGCGATGATGCGCTCCAGGACCGGGCCGGACATGAGGCTGGTGACAATGGCCATGATCACCAGGGCCACGAAGAGGCGCGGGCTGATGAGGTGCGTCTGCAGGGCCAGCAGGCCCAGGACCATTTCCATGGCGCCGCGGGAGTTCATGGCGATGCCGACGGCCCAGGATTCGCGTTTGTCCATGCCGGTCACGCGGGCGGCCAGGCCGCAGCCCAGGAGTTTGCCCGCGCAGGCCAGGAGCAGGACCAACAGGACGAGTTCCCAGTCGAACTGACTGATGAAGTCGGCGCGCAGCCCCAGGGAGGCGAAGAACAGGGGCGCGAAAAAGAAGGAAATGAACTGGGCGAGAGTCCGGCGCGTCTCGGCGCGGAGATGGGGGGAATCGCCCACGGCCACGCCGACGATGAAGGCTCCGAACATGGCGTGGACACCGATCCAGTCGGTGAAGGCGGCGCCGAAGAGGGCCAGAACCAGGGTCAAGCCGATCACGCCCCCGGGCCAGGAGAGGTGGGCCTGAATCCAGGGCAGGCTGCGGTGGATGAGCCAGCGGCCCAGGGTGAGCATCGCGGCGGTGTAGCCCAAGGTGAGGAGGATGGTGTGAACGATGGGCGGGGCGTGGCCGCCATCGGCACCCACCAGGCCCAGAACGACCGCGAAAATGATCCAGCCGCTTAAATCATCGACGATGGCGGCAGCCATGGTGACCATGCCGACATCGGTGCGGTACAGGTTGAGATCCATCATCAGCTTGGCGATGACGGGCAGGGCCGAAATGGATAAGGCGGTGGCGAAGACCAGGGCGAAGATCAGGTGCTGGGTGCCCGGCTCGCCGCCCAACCAGCGGGGCACGAAGAAGGCGGGGATGAAACTGCAGGTGAAGGGGATGATGATGCCCGAGACACTGACGGTCAGGGCGGTCAGACCCTGGCGCCAGATGCGGGAGAGGTCGATTTCCATGCCGGCGACGAACAGGAAGAGCGTCAGGGCCAGCAGGGTCAGGCCATCGAGGATGGCGGCATTGCTGCCGCCGTCGCCAACGCCGGCAGCGGGGAACATGAAGTGGTACCAGCCGGGCTGGAGGCGGCCCAGCACCGTGGGGCCCAGAATGACGCCGGCCAGGATTTCCCCCAGAATCGCCGGCTGGCGGAAGCGACGGACCAACTCGCCCATCAAGCGGGCCAGGCCCAGCATGGAGCCCAGGGCCAGGAAGAGGCTCAGGGTCTGCATGGCGGCAGGTGCGGATGGGGCGGTGGCCGGCACGATCGGGGCTCCTGGCACAGCGCAACCCGGGACTGCGGGCCGTCGCAGGCATAGCGCAGCGCAGGCAACCCCGGATGGTATTGCGCAGGCCCATGATACCCTTTCGTGATGGCCGGGAGTAGCGTCGAAAAAGGATGAACCGGCGGGCTCGTTCCAAAGACCGTCGAGCCCCTATGCGAAGCTGGAAATCAGAGCCCCGCGGCCGCGTGCCCCCGCTGGAAACGCCCCCTCCCCCGCCATTTTCTGAGCGCCCGGTCTGGCTCGTTCAGGTCAGCCGAAGATGAGCAGGCCGGCCAGGGTAAGGATCAGCACCAGGAGGGTGACCACGGTGTAGAGGTAGTCGTGTTCCTCAATCAGGAACAGGACCATGGAGGTGGCCACGCGCAGGATGGGGGTCAGGACCAGCAGGTAGATGCCCAAATTGATGACGGCCACCCCGTTACCGGTCACCACGCCGTGCCACAGCACGGTGGGGCGGTAGTCAAACTTGGTGTGCTTGACCATCTGGGTGGTCAGGGAGCCGTGGTCCAGGGCCAGGGCCAGCCCCACCAGCATGACCAGCACGCTGGTGACGACACCGATGCGCAGGATCCAGGCGGCGGCATCCTGAATGTTGGACTCGGCCCGTTTCTGAACGGGGGTGGCGGGGGCCTCGACGATGGGCTGGGTGGAAGGCATGGCGGGAGTTTCAAGCTGGGTCATGGGGAATTCTCAAAAGTGGACGCCAAGGCCGCGGAGAACCATTTGGACGCCGATCACCCCCAGGGCCACGGCGAACACCTGGCGGACGCGGGCGTTGGACATGTGCTCCATGAGGATGGTGCCGCCGAAGGCACCCAGGAGCACGGCCGTGGCCACGGGCACGACCACGAAGGGCAGCACGCGGCCCTGACGCAGGTAGGCGCCCGCACCGGCGGCGGCGGTGACGCCGATCATGAAGTTGCTGGTGGCCGTGGAAACCTTGGTGGGAACCTTCATGCAGATCTCGTGGGCCAGGACCTTGAGCACGCCGGCCCCGATGCCCAGGAGGCCCGAGATGATGCCGGCGGCGAACATGATGCCCATGGACGCGGGGATGCCGGTGACGTTGTAGACGATTTCCCGGTTCATACGCTTGTCGAAGTAGGAGCCGTTGAGACGCAGACGCCCGGCCAGGCGGTCATTGTGGATGCCCTCGGGAACTTCCTCGGCCAACTTGGCAATGATCGGCAGCAGGGAGGTCAGCAGGGTGGCCCCAAAGAGAATGTAAAGAATCTTGTGGCCCAGACCGGAACTGAATAACGGGCTGAGGGCCACGGCCCCGATGATGGCGCCCAGGGCGGTGGACAGCTCCAGGAACATCGCGATGCGGACGTTGGTGATGCGGTCCTTGAGGTAGACCGAGCCGGCCCCGCTGGACACGGCGATGACCGAGACCAGGCTGGCTCCGATGGCATCCTGGATGGGCACACCCAGGAAGAGGGTCAACACGGGCACGATCACAATGCCGCCCCCCAGCCCGCTGATCGAACCGATGACCCCTCCGGCCAGGGAGGCCACCGCCAGTTTGATCAACCAGATTACTGCCGCCATTTCGGGGTGCATGAAGAAACTCCAGGTCGTGGGTGCGTGCCGCTCGTCGGGGGGAGCAAACACCATAGGGACTCCGGGGCCGAATGTCTAGTAAACCCTGCGCGTAAATAACGACCCATTAAGGCGTTATTTCGCGGTGGGGCCGTCGCGCGCCCGGCGGGGTCTTACCTAAGGCGGCCGCCCCGGCGTCTGTTAAGATGAGTGGCTTGTTTTCCCTGCCTTGTCGAGGAAAAAGCCATGGCCGAATCGCAATCCGCTCCCAGTTCACCCAACGCCCCTGTCACCAAGACGATGGATGCCATCGTGGCCCTGTGCCGGCGGCGGGGTTTTATCTGGCAGTCCTCGGAGATCTACGGAGGCATCAACGGCTTCTGGGATTACGGCCCCCTGGGGACCGAACTCAAGAAGAACCTCAAGGACGCCTGGTGGCACGACATTGTCCGCTGCCCGCCGGTGGGGCCCGATGGCCAGACGGTCGAGATGGTGGGCGTGGACTGCACCATCATCATGCACCCCAAGGTGTGGGTGGCCAGCGGGCATGTGGGGGGATTCTCCGATCTCAAAGTCGACTGCCGCGAAACGCAAGGGCGCTACCGCGCCGATCATCTCTTGGTAGTGACGAACCGAACGGACAGCGGCACCAATCTGATGTTCGCCTTCATGGGCGACGACAAAGCTTCGGAAGAGCAGGCACACAAGCGCCTGGCCAAGGCTGAAAAGACGACGGTTCCTTTGTCAACTGCGCAATATCACGTAGTGCGATTCTTGGATATTCCGTTGAATGAATATCACCGGGTCGTCGCCCCGGAAGCACAGAAGCCTGGGTCGCTCACTGAACCTCGGATGTTCAACTTGATGAACATCACCTACGTTGGCGCTGTTCAAGACGACGACTCGAAGGCTTACCTGCGTCCTGAGACGGCGCAGGGGATTTTCTGCAATTATCGCAACGTGCTGGACACCTCACGGGTGAAAGTGCCCTTTGGCATTGCCCAGCAAGGCAAGGCGTTTCGCAATGAAGTGACCCCCCGGAACTTCACTTATCGCAGTCGTGAGTTCGAGCAGATGGAGATTGAGTTCTTCATCCGGCCGGAGACGGCGAAGGAGTGGTACCAATTTTGGCGCGATGCTCGGTTCAATTGGTGGCAATCCGTGGGCTTGGCCGGGGAGAACCTCCAGTTGCGCGAACATGACAAGGAAGAACTGGCCCATTATGCCAAGGAAGGCGCAGGCACCAGTGATATTGAGTACCGTTTCCCCTTCATCAAGGACCGCGGATTCGGCGAACTCGAGGGCGTGGCCCACCGCACCGATTTCGACCTGCGCCAGCACGCCCAGCATTCAGGCCTGGGGGACAAGCTCAAGTATTTCGACCAGGAACTGCAGCAGAAACTGCAGGCGGCCGGGGCGTCCAAGGAAGACATCGCGGCCCAGTCCCGCTACTTCCCGCACGTGATCGAGCCCTCGGCCGGGGCCGACCGCGGCACCCTGGCCCTCTTGTGCGAGGCGTTCACCCCCGACCCCAACCGGCCTTCCGGGGTGTACATGAAGTTCGCCCCCCGGATGGCGCCGATCAAAGCCGGCATCTTCCCCCTAGTCAACAAGGATGGCATGCCCGAGATCGCCGACAAGCTGTACCGCGAGCTGAGGCAGAAGTGGAACGTGGAGTGCGATGCCAAGCAGTCCATCGGCAAGCGCTACGCCCGCATGGATGAGGCGGGCACCCCCTACTGCTTCACGGTGGATGGTGAAACCCCCGCAACCCAGACGGTCACCGTGCGCCACCGTGACAGCCTGCAGCAGGAGCGCATCGGCCTGGACCAGGTGGGGGCATTCCTGCAGGAAAAGCTGGGCTGAACGTGCCGCTGGCCGCAGGTTCGGCCCGGGCCGGGCGTCTTCCTGGCCGCCGGATGTTTCCTGCGTTCGGGCAGGGGCGAACCTGCGGAAAGATGTTCGGCCGCGGCCCAAGCCCCCGGCTCGCGCTTGCGGCGCTTGGCTTACGCGTCCTGGCCCAGGGTTTCCTCGAGGCGGCGCAGGTGGACGCGGATGAGGCGGCGGCGCTGGGCATTCATGAAGCGGTGCCCGAAGCGGATCTCGTAGAAATGCTCGGTCAGGGCCAGCACCGGCTCGAAACGCAGGGGATCGTCCTGGGCCAGATCCTGGGCGAAGGCAAAGGGGCTCTGCCACGCGGGGCGGTGCCAGCCGTGGCGCTCGAGCATGTCGAGCATGGTGAGGTAGAAGCGAAGCTGCGAGGCCAGACGGCGGCGCTGGGAGCGGGGCAGGCGCGTCAGTTGCAGGGCCACCAGGCGGCGGCGGCGGATAATCCAGATGCGCAGCAGGATGAGCACGCCCAGGGCGATGGCGGCCACGATGATGGCGGCAATGGTGTAGGCCAGGGCATCGAAGCGCCAGTTCTGAATCTGGGTGCGGATCCAGACCACGGTGGAGCCCATCCAGGTGCCCTCATCGCCGGCGGCCGTGCGCACGGAGGTGCGGATGCCCCCCAGCAAGGCGTTGCGTGTGCCGTTGTCGTAGGCCAGCACCGAATTGATCCAGATGAACTCGATGTGGTCGTACAAATCGCGGGCCCAGGTGAACCAGGTGCGGGGCGGGTGGTACTCGCTGACCAGAGCGGCCGCGGGGGTGGGGTCGTAGGTGCGCCAGTCATCGGGAGCCACTTCGATTTCGCACCAGGCGTGGGCATCCGACTGGCGCACCATGTAATAGCCCCCCACCACGTTGTAGTCGCTGGCGACATAGCCCGTGACCAGGCGGGCGGGCATGCCCAGGGAGCGGGCCAGGGCGGCCAGGCCCGAGGCAAACAGTTCGCAGTGCCCTTCGCGGCGGGTGATCAGGAAGTCGAAGATCGGGTCGCTGTCCTCGCCCACGGGAGGGTTGGACAGCGTGTAGGTAAAGTTGTTGCGCAGGTAATCGGTCAGCACCTGGGCAATGCGCGGGTCATGGGGGGTGAAATCGGCCTGGACGCTGCGCGTCAGGCCCTGGTTGCGCAGGATGGACAGGGCCAGGTTGCGGATGGGCTTGAGGTGCGCGATCCAGCCACGCGCGTAGCGTGCCGAGGCACCGATAGCCGGTAAACGACGTTTCCCGGGGCGGTCTTCCACCAGGCGCCGGTAGGCCTGCACGGCCTGGGGCGAGGAAATTCCGGCCTGCCACACCTGATAGGTGAACGGGCTGCTGGGGGTCTTGGGCAGGGTGATCTGGGCATCGACGGGGCTGAATTCGACCTCGTCCACACCTGCGCCGCCGACGTAGGCCGGGGGGAACAGGGTGAAGATCGTGCCGTCGCGGGCCGTGCGCAAGGTGATCGAGGCGTGGACCACGATCCCGGGGCTGGTGCCGGCGATCAGCACGCGACCCCCGGCGGGGACGGACAGGGCCTGGTCGGTGCTGGACACCTGTTCGCCGCGCATCCAGGTGCGGCGCACGGGGCTGTAGGTATCCAGAGCGGCCCCGCGCAGGTACCACATGTGGGTGCTGCGGGTGGTGCCCACATTGTGGCCCTGCAAGGTCACGGTCAGGTTCAGGATCGGCTCGTGATTGAGAGTCAGGGTGCCCCCGTTAAGGTGCACCACGGGAGAGAAGCCGCTCACGGCAACGGTGGCATCCCCGTTCATCCCGACGCGGGCCACGCCCGAACGCGGCAGCAGCAGAAACACCAGGCCGGCCACGGTGCCGCAGAACAGGCCGATGCCGGCCGCACTGGCCCGGAACTGCCAGCGAAAGCCGCGGCCGGCCACGGTCTTGGGCCGCTCCACGCGCACCTGGGGGGGGCGGCGGCCTGGGTGGCGGTCAGGATCAGGTCCGAGGTGCCCTTGAACTGGAAGATGAGCACCGTGAACAGGGCCAGCACGCAATAGCACAGCAGGATGAGGCCAAAAAGCACGGTCATGCCCCCGGGCATGGTGCTGGCCCCCACCATCTGCAGGACGCTCAGGATCAGGAGAAAGGCGTACTCGCGATTGTTCTTGCGGGTGTAAAGCTGGACGACCTGCAGCCACATGGTGAAGTGGCCCACGGTCTCGATGAGGTCGGTGCTGCGGAACCAAACTATCTCCACGGCCAGCCAGGCCACTGCGGTCAGGGCCCCGGTGAGAATGCTCCACTGGGGCAGGGGCCGCCCGGTGGGCCCCT
>JAJXSS010000123.1 GCA_021784455.1 Planctomycetota bacterium | reverse complement strand
AAACCAAGACCTCACGGCCCCGAAGCCTTGTCAGGGCCGCTCGGGCTTGTGGCCGCTGCTGGGCATGCTGGCCCTGCTGGCCGGTTGCGGCTATACCACCAAGAACCTGTATCCGCGGAACATTCGCACGGTGGCGGTGCCCATCCTGGCCAACCGTACCTTCTACCGCGGGGTGGAGCAGGACCTGACCGAGGCCCTGATCAAGGAAATCGAGCTGCGCACTCCGTACAAGGTGGCGTCCAGTGACACGGCTGACACGATCTTCCACGGTACGATAACCAATGTCAGCCAGCGCACTCTCAGTTCCGCCCGCGAAGGCGGCTTGCCTGAGGAACTGGAGGTCCGCATCACCGTAAGCTTCGAGTGGCGTAATGCCCGCACCGGCGAGATTCTGCGCCAGCGGAAGGACTTTGACGCCGTGGGCCGGTACATCCCCGCCAAAGGGGTCGGTGAGTCGTTCTCCGTAGCCCAGCACAATGCGGTGCAACTGCTGGCCCAGGACATCGTTTCGACCATGCGCAGCGATTGGTAAAAGTAAGGGGCAAGGGGTGGGGGAGGAGAGGGGGGGCGCAGCGGTCCCGGGGGGGGACAGCACAGGGGGGGTGGCTGGGCGGCCGATAAGAGAAAGGTTCAGTGGGCGCAGCCTAGAATGCCCCTGTGGGGCTTGGCAGCAAGGAAAGCGCATGCCGGATCAGAATGATTCCAACAGAGATAATGATCGCCGCGGCCGCGGTAGCAATGGACGCGGATCAGGCGGGTCCCGCGGGCCGCAGACCTTCCTGTCACGCAGCGTGCTGACGTGGCTGCTGCTGGGCGGTCTGCTGCTGGCGTTGATCATGTTCGTCAACAGCCAGCAGAACCAGGCCCACGAACTGCCATCCTGGCAGGATTTTTACGCCTACGCGAAGAGCGGGTCCTTCGACAAGCCGGTGGTGGTGGAAGATGACCAGATTGTCGGTGTGCTGCGTGATGACACGCAGGGCATCCCAGCGGCCTGGCACAAGCCCTACCGGGTCTCGGTGCCCATCCAGGGCGACAGCCGGGAGTTCTATCTGCGTCAGCTCAACGAGGTGCACCAGGCGTTTGTGCCCAAGCCCGGCGGCTCGATTCTCATGCCGCTGATCCTGTCGTATGGGCCGGTGATCCTGGTGATTCTGCTGATCTATTTCTTCGTGTTCCGATCGCTGCGCAACGCGGGCGGGGGCGCGGGGATGCTGGGGTCGTTCGGCCGCAGCCGGGCCAAGCTGGCCAACAAGGAGCACGTCAGTGTGACGCTGGAGGATGTGGCCGGCATCGAAGAGGCCAAGGATGAAGTCCGCGAGATCATCGAGTTCCTCAAGAACCCGAACAAATTCCAGCGTCTGGGGGGCCGGGTTCCGCGCGGGGTGCTGCTGGTGGGCGACCCGGGTTGCGGCAAGACCCTGTTGGCCAAGGCCGTGGCGGGCGAGGCCGATGTGCCGTTTTTCAGCATTTCGGGCAGCGATTTCGTCGAAATGTTCGTGGGCGTGGGTGCCTCGCGGGTGCGGGATCTGTTCCGCCAAGCCAAGGAAAGCTCGCCCTGCATTATTTTCCTGGATGAGATTGACGCCGTGGGCCGGCGTCGCGGTTCGGGCTTTGCCTCCGGTGGGCACGATGAACGCGAGCAGACGCTCAACGCCATCCTGGTCGAGATGGACGGGTTTGAGACCAACGACCAGGTGATCGTCATGGCGGCGACGAACCGGGCGGACGTGCTGGACCCGGCCCTGATCCGTCCGGGCCGGTTTGACCGGCAAATTCACGTGCCGCTGCCGGATCTGATGGGGCGGGTGGAGATCCTCAAGGTCCACGCCCGCAAGGTAAAGATGGGGCCGGATGTGGACATTGAGAAGCTGGCCCGGGGCACGCCCATGTTCTCCGGGGCGGACCTGGCGGCGCTGATTAACGAGGCGGCCATCTCGGCGACGCTCCTGGGCAAGGACCACGTGGAGCAGTTCGACCTGGAAGAGGCCCGGGACCGCGTGAAGTGGGGCCGGGCGATGAAGAGCCGCAAGATCGATGAGCACGAGAAGCGGGTGATTGCCTACCACGAGGCCGGCCACGCCACGATCATGTACTACGACCCGGATGCCGAGCCGCTGCACAAGGTCACGATTATTCCCCGGGGCCAGGCCCTGGGCGTGACCTTCATGCTGCCCGAGCGGGACAAGCACATTTACACCCGCAAGCACCTTTTGGCCCAGTTGCGAGTCAGCTACGGGGGGCGCATCGCGGAGGAATTGTTCTGCGGCGACATCTCCAGCGGGGCGGCCGGGGACATCCGGCAGGCCTCGGCCATTGCCCGGGCCATGATCATGCAGTACGGCATGAGCCCGAAGCTGGGCTTTTTGCTCTACGGCCTGGATGAAAGCCGCAATCCCTGGGAACAGCCCGAGAAGCTGTACAGCAACGAGACGGCCCGGCTGATCGACCAGGAGATCAAGGCCGTGATCGATCAGAGCTACGGCGAAGCCCACCAGATGCTGGAGGAGCACCGGGCTGAAGTAGAACGGCTGGCCCAGGCCCTGCTGCGCTACGAGACCCTGAACCGGGATGAAGTGGACCGGATCATGAAGGGCGAGATGCTGGCCAAACCCACGGTGGGCGACCTTTTGAAGGCCGAGCAGGACAAGGCCAAAACTAAGCCCAGCAAGCCCAGCCAGGCCCCGCACCCCGATGCCCCCCCCGGGGACATCGTTCCGCACCCCGCCTGAACCAGGATTTTTCTTGAGGGCTGGCACCGATCGTTCCTGGGGAATCGGTAAGCTGTTTAATTTCAGTTGCTTATATAATGACGATTAAAATAGTTGACAATTGGCTGGCCGCCGCTACATTGGCGGCGTAAAACTTGAGGTCCCTGCTACAGAAAGGAAGATGGAATGAGCCTTGATTCGCAATCGTTGGGGCTGGGGACGCTGGCCCTGCACGCCGGGCAGGAGCCGGACCCGGCCACCTTGTCCCGGGCCGTGCCCATTTACGCCACAGCCTCGTATAACTTCAAAAGTGCCGAGCACGCGGCCAATTTGTTTGGGCTGAAGGAATTCGGCAACATTTATTCGCGGCTGATGAACCCCACGGTGGACGTGCTGGAAAAGCGCCTGGCCGCGTTGGAGGGGGGGGCGGCGGCCCTGGGGTTTGCCTCGGGGCAGGCGGCCATCACGGCGGCGGTGCTGACCATCTGCCACGCCGGACAGAACTTCATCTCGGCCACCAGCCTGTACGGCGGCACCTGGACGCTCTTCAGCCAGACGCTCAAGCAACTGGGGGTGGAGGTGCGCTTCTTCGATCCCCAGCACCCCGAGGAAATCAGCAAACTGGTGGATGACAAGACGCGGCTGGTCTACATGGAGGCCATGGGCAACCCCCGGAACAACGTGCCGGACTTCAAGAAGATCGCCGACACCGCACACCAGCACGGGCTGCCGGTGGTCTGCGACAACACGGTCATGACGCCCATGCTGCTCAAGCCCATCGAGCACGGCATTGACATCGTGGTCTATTCCACCACCAAGTTCATTGGCGGCCACGGGGTCCACATCGGCGGGGCGGTTGTGGATTCGGGTAAGTTCCCATGGGCCAAAGACCCCAAGAAGTGGCCGGAGTTCTGCGCCCCGGACCCGGCCTATCACGGGATGGTTTTTGAGGAGGCGCTGCGGCCCATCGGCAACATCGCCTACATCCTGCACATTCGCACGCACTGGCTGCGCGACACGGGGGCCTGCATGAGCCCGTTTGCGGCCTGGCTGTTCGTGTTGGGGCTCGAAACGCTGCACCTGCGCATGGCCCGGCACTGCGAGAACGCTCTGAAACTGGCCCAGTGGCTTCAAAAGCACCCGGCGGTGTCGTGGGTGAACTATCCCGGCCTGCCCTCGCACAAGGACCATGCGAACGCCCAGAAGTACCTGCCTCACGGGCAGGGGGCGATCCTGGGCTTTGGCATCAAGGGCGGCAAGGAGGCGGGGATCAAGTTCATCAACGGCGTCAAGCTGGCCAGCCACCTGGCCAACATCGGGGATGCCAAGACGCTGGTGATCCATCCGGCCTCGACGACCCATTCCCAGCTCTCGGAGGCGGAACAGGCCCAGACGGGTGTGACGCCGGACTACATCCGCGTGTCGGTGGGCATTGAAGACCTTAAGGACATCCAGGCGGACCTGAACCAGGCGCTGGCCGCGGCGCAGAAGTGATGCGCAGGGGCGGAGCGGGTGTTGCGGGGTAACGCGCGCAAAGAGGCGAATCTTTGGCGTTCACTACGGGCTTAAGTGGGGGTGGGGGCGGGAGCAGAAATTGTTCTGCGGCGGGCGGAGGCGAACCTGGCCAGGGGTTTTGCGGTATGCTGGCGGTTTTCCGCCGGTGTGCCATGGAGATGGATTTTTTTGCCAGTTCGGACAGTCTGCGGGGGGCGGTGCCGCTGCGCCATGTACAGAGGGTGGCTTTTGAGCGAGAGTTGCGACTGGAATCCGGGGGATGCCTGCCGGCGGTGGTCGTGGCCTATGAAACCTATGGGAAGTTGAATGCGGCCCGGGACAATGCCGTTCTGATCTGCCACGCCCTGTCGGGGGACTCGCACGTGGCCAAGCATGATGAAGAGGATGTGGCCGGCTGGTGGGATATTGTGGTGGGGCCGGGGCAGGCCATCGACACCAACCGGTATTTCGTGATCTGCCCCAACATTCTGGGGGGCTGCCGGGGCACGACGGGGCCCAACACCATCAACCCGCTGACCAGCCGGCCGTACGGAGGCGATTTCCCCGCCATCACGGTGGGGGACATGGTGGAGGTGCAGCGCTGGCTGGTGGACCACCTGGGCATTGACAAGCTGCTGGCGGTGGTGGGGGGCTCCTTGGGGGGGCACCAGGCCCTGACCTGGGCCACGCGCTACCCCCAGCGTATGGCCGGCACCATCGCCATCGCGACTTCCCCGTGCCTGACCAGCCAGGCCCTGGCCTTCGATGTGGTGGGCCGCAACGCCATTCTGCGCGATCCGCACTTTCACCACGGGCAGTATTACGACAAGCGTGAGGTGCCGGCGGTGGGCTTGGCCCTGGCCCGGATGCTGGGGCACATCACCTACCTGTCGCGTGAGGCGATGATCCAGAAGTTTGATGTGGCACGCTTGCAGGCCCGCAACGTGCCGACGGAGTTCGAAAAGAAATTCTCCGTGGGCTCCTACCTGGCCTACCAGGGCCACAAATTTGTCGAACGCTTTGATGCCAACAGCTATGTCACGCTGACCATGGCGATGGATCTGTTCGATCTGAGCGCAGGGGCACCCCCGGAAAACCCCCCGGAATTACCTCCGAAAAGGGGCACCCCCGGACAGGGGCAAGCAGAAGAAGAAGAAGCACCCTGCCCTCTCCCTGGGGTGTCCGGGGGAGGGCCCCAGTCCGCGGACGAGGTTCGTGCAGGCGAAAATCGAAAATCAAAATTCGAAAATTCCTCCCCTCTTCAGGCCGCTCTGGGCCAGGCGCAGTGTCAGTGGCTGGTGCTGAGTTTTTCCAGCGACTGGCTGTTTCCACCGTTTCAGAGCCGGCAGATTGTGGAGGCCCTGATTGCGGAGAATAAGCCGGTCACCTACCTCAACATCACCAGCGACTGCGGGCACGATGCCTTTCTGCTGGAGGACAATCTGGCGATCTACGGGCGGATGATGGGCGCATTTCTGAGCCACCTGGATGGGCACGCGGCGCCGCTGGCCGGCGGGGAGGCGGTGGCGGCCGGGACCAGCCAAGCGGCCGATCCGACAAGCATTTTCCACGCCCAGCGTTTGGATTACGCCCGGCTGCTGGATCTGATCCCGCTTGGGGCCAGTGTGCTGGATGTGGGATGTGGGGATGGGGCCTTTCTGGCCCTGTTGAAGCAGCGCGGCCACGAGCGGCTGGTGGGGGTGGAATTGGACGAGCGGGAGATTCTGGCTTGTGCGGCCCGCGGCCTGCAGGTGGTGCATGGGGACCTGAACCAGGGGCTGGGGGCGTTCCGGCCGGGGCAGTTCGATGTGGTGGTGCTGTCGCAGACCCTGCAGTCCATTGTGGATACCGAACGCATCATGCGGGAAATCGTGCGTGTGGGGCGGCGGGCGATCGTCAGCTTCCCCAATTTCGCCTATGAGCCGCTCAGGCACATGCTGGCCCGGGAGGGCCGCAGCCCGCGGGCCCCGGGCCTGTACGGGTATGAGTGGTACAACACCCCCAACCGGCGTTTCCCATCGATTGCGGATTTCGAGGCCTTCTGCCAGGTCAAGCGGTTGACCATCCATCGCCGGGTGGCCCTGAATACGGCCCAGGGGCGGGAGGTGAACGATGATCCCAACCTGCGGGCCGATCTGGCGATTTTTGTCATCAGCATGTGAGGCGGAGGGGGGAGGCAGGTTTTAGATTTCAGAGGGCAGATTCAAGAGTGCAGATAGACAGCCTTCGGAGACGAAAATCCCACCCGGCCTCTCCGCTGCCGACTTCCGCGCCTTCACCCTCTTCCACCGCCCCGATGAAGGCCGCCTCCTCCAAGACCTCATCGGTGCCGGCCAGATCCCCCGCCTGCCCCCACGCCCCGGCTTCTCCGGCCGCCCCTGCTTCGGCACCCTCACCACCCGCCTCCTCCTGCGCCTGACCGCCCTTTCCTCTTTCCTGCTCCTGCGGCAAGGAATCCCGGAACGCACCTTCTTTGCCCCGACAAAAACCTGCTTTCAGGGCCCGCCAGCCCGCCTATTCCAGGGGCCGGCGTCCGGGGGGTGAGGTCCGGGGGCCACAAGGCCCCGGACGGCGGGCCCCCACCATTTTCGACCCATCCTCATCCTCTTCGCCACCCGCCGGCCGGGCGGAGGTATAAAGATGCGCCTGAACGCGGAGGGGCTGGCGGTCCATGCCGGCCCCGTTCCTTGGCCGGCTTCCGGGGGCCGTGTTAGGATGCCCTCCATGCGCACCAGATTCACTTATGGGCTGTTGATTCTCGGCCTGGCCCTGCTGGGGGTCGCGGGTTCGTTGGCCGCTTGCGGGCGCCAGCCCCAATCCGGCCCTGCCGGTGGGGCCAGCGATGCCCGGGATGGGAATTCCGCGGGCAACGGCCAGGCCGCCGAGGCGGGGCCGAAGGTCCGCATCATCACCCTGGCCCCCGCCATTACCCAGATGCTCGTGGATATGGGTCTGGCCGACGACCTGGTGGGTGTGGCCCGCAACGACATGGCCGCGCCTCCCGGCCTGCCCATCGTCGGTGATGTGTTCGACATCAACACCGAGGCCATCCTCAAGCTCAAGCCCACCCTGGTGCTGCTGATGACCACCAAGGAGGGCCCGCCCACCGACCTGATCAATCTGGGCCGGCAGTACGGCTTTCAGGTCGTGGCCTATCCCTCACCCAAATCGGTCGAGGATGTGTCCGATGTCATCTTCGACATGGACCAGGTCGCCACCGCCTCCGGTGGCGTCGTGCCCGGCCCCGACGCCGCGCCCAAACGTCGGCCGCGTGTCCCTTGTCTGGGCACCGTGCTGCACGAGCCGGCCCGGGCCCAGAGCCTGTGGCTCGAAATGCTCATGCGCCTGGGCAAACTGGAAAAGGCCGTCGCCGGCGACACCCGCCCGCGCGTGCTGATGCTCTTAAGTACCCAGCCCCTGATGGCCATCGGCCCCGGGGCCACCCACGATCAGCTCCTGT
Organism: Planctomycetota bacterium; assembly: GCA_021784455.1. Classification (GTDB taxonomy): domain Bacteria; phylum Planctomycetota; class Phycisphaerae; order Phycisphaerales; family Phycisphaeraceae; genus JAJXSS01. The sequence goes on along the minus strand of JAJXSS010000123.1, from coordinate 2,274 downwards.
CCTTCGTCAACGCCTCCAACGCCGCCGAGGATGCCCAGGTCGAAGCGCCCACCCTGGACCGCGAAAAAATCCTCGCCATGAAGCCCGATGTGATCCTGCTGCTCTTGCCCAATGCCCCCCCGCTCCAGCCCCTGGGCCGCGACCCCCGTCTGGCCGCCCTGACCGGCCTGGATGTGCCCGCCGTGAGCCACAACCGCATTTATCTCATCAACGACCCGCTGGTGCTCCTGCCTTCCAGTTCCCTGCCGCGCATCGCTGCCGAGATGGCCCGCGACCTGCACCCCGACCGCATCAAACAGATCGACCAGGCCATGACCCAGTCCCTCGTGCCCAGCGAACCCGCTCCTTCCACCTCGCAACCGGCCTCCGGGGCCTCCGGCCCCAGGCCCACGGCCGACGACCTGGGGCCGCTCCTGGTGCCCGTGCCCCATGCCCCCTGATGGCCCCCCCCCAATCCGGCTGCGCCCCCATCCCCGGCCCGGCGCCATGATGTGGCTGTGCCTCCTGCTGGTGCTGCTGGCCGCCCTGGTCGCCGCACGCCTGATCGTGGGCACCAGCGGCCTGGGCTGGCCCCAGGGCCTGCCCGAAGGAGCCTTGCTGCGCTTGCGGGCCCTGCGGGCCTGGGCGGCCGTGGCCGTCGGCGTGGCCCTGGCGGTCAGCGGCGTGGGTCTCCAGGCCCTCTTGCGCAACCCCCTGGCCGAGCCCTTCATCCTTGGCCTGTCCAGCGGCGCCGCCGCGGGCATCATGGCCCAGAAAGTCATCGAGTACCGCTGGCACCGCATGCTCAGCCAGGGCATGTGGGGCGCCCTGGCCGGCGCTGCCGTAAGCGCCGCCATCGTTTATCTGGCCAGCCGCCGCCGTGGCCTGCTCGACCCCCTGGGCCTGCTCTTGACCGGCGTGGTTCTGAGCATGATCAACGGCGCCGTCATCATGCTGCTTAACTACCTGCCCGTGGGACCGGCCGGACTCCAGGATGAAATCGGCAAGTGGATGATGGGCTACCTCCAGGACTACATCCCCCTGGGCACCCTGCTGGTGACCAGCGGCCTGATCCTGGCCGGCCTGGCCTTGTTCTGGTGGTGCGGCCGGGCCATGGATGTGGCGACGTTCGCCGACATGGAGGCCCAGAGCCTGGGCGTGAACCTGAAACTGCTGCGCACCATCCTGTTCGTCGGCTCAGGTGTCCTGGCCGCCGTGGCCGTGGTGCTGGCCGGGCCCATCGCCTTCGTGGGCCTGATCTGTCCGCACATCGCGCGGCTGCTGTTTGGCCCGGGGCACCGCATCCTGGTCATCGGGGCGGCACTCCTGGGGGCGACCCTGGTCCTGCTGGCCGATACCACCGCCGCCTACCTGGACTACCGCCTGGGCATCGGCATTCTGCCCATCGGCATCTTCACCGCCCTGGTGGGCGGCCCGGTGTTCCTCTGGATGCTGCGCCCCCAGCTTGGCAAAGGCTCGGAATGACCCCCCGGAATGACCCCCCGGAATGCGCCCCCGGAATAAGCCTCCCTGGAATAAGCCGAACTTCGGAATGAGCCGCCCCCGGAATGGTCAATACCCCTTGTCGTAGTCGATCTCGATGTTCTGAGCCGCTGTCTCACTGATGTAGCAGTCCGTACGCACGACCGGGTGGATCGAGGTCGGCAGCCGCGGGCGCACCGGGCCGTGAGTCACCAGCCGCGTCACCAGCCGCTGCCAGGAGGTCTTGGTGCCGTGCACAGTCAGGGCGTGGCAATCCAGCCGGGCCTGGAGGCCGATCACCTCGGCCGGGCCGATGGTCGCCGCCTTGGGCGGCTCGGCTGCGATGGGCGCTTAATCCCTGGTCCAGCTTGGCCAGGATGGCCGCGTGATACGGCCGGCAGTCACTGAGCGTCCTGGGCAGGACGCCTTCGCCGGCCGGTCCTTGTGCCCTTCCGGGGCAAGCCCCGCTGGCGATTGAAGCGTCTGGTTCCGCTCCCTCCCCAGGCCCGGGCCAGATCCGGGGGACCCGGTGGGCGCTTTGGCCGGTTTTGCCTGGGCCAGGGCCCGCGGCGGCCGCACATATCGGCCCTGGACTTCCCGCGTCCCCATTCTCCGCCTCCCCGGCCCCCGGCCTCGCGGAATCTCCCTCCGGCCGCGCCTCCCACTGTTCTCCCCAACCAAAAATCGAAAAACTAAAATCGGGAGTCCCCCCCCCAGCCCCAGTTTGCTGGCCGGCGCCGGCTTTTCTATAATCTGCCCGACAAGTGGAACCTGCGGGGGTGTAGCTCAGTTGGGAGAGCGCTTCAATGGCAT
>JAJXSS010000122.1 GCA_021784455.1 Planctomycetota bacterium | reverse complement strand
CAATGTTCCCCATAGTCTTACTACTACGTCATCCGCCGGAGCTTGGCCCGACTACCGTCCGGCGCGGCTTGTGGTTCGCCAACCCCCTGTCAGACCAAGCAAAAGTAACAGAGAACGTGGACGCAATCAACAAATATTAAGCGTCGGCTATGCCGACACGAGGCGCCGCTTAAAACCAACGGCAGTCCGGGAGCGGTGCAGGGCGAGGTCACGGCGCCCGAGTGCCAGCGTCTAAAGGACGCGTGGGCGGAACTGCCTGAATAAGGGTTTGATCGCCCTTGGGGGTGAGTTGAACATAACATACATTATCAGACGTTGGGCGTAGAGCACAAGCCGCGGTAGACTGCTGAGGATGAAGCCTCCGCCAACGGGCCCCGACGGCTGGCACACAGCATGGGCGGTCGGTCTGGCCATGGTTGTGCTGCTGCTGGTCTTGGCCGGTGCCTGGCTGGCCTTGGGCCCAGGGGCCGTCCAGCCTGTTCGCCAGCCGCTGGCACGCCTGGGAAGAAATACCCATGTCGTCAGGCAGGGGGCTACTCTGGCCCAACAGGTCGAACGTCTGGCCGCACTGACCGAAAGGGCACGCCAACTTCGGAGCATGGACTCTGGGGACGTTCGGGCCGCCGGCCGCATGGCTCAAAGCCTCATGGGCATCCCGTCCAACTCCCCGGCCCGGGCCCTGGCGCCCGTTCCCGGGGCCAGCGGCCGGTTCGATCCCGACACCGCATCCTTATATGACATGTTCCGGCGGGTCGGCCCCGACGGCCAAGTCGTATACCACATCGTATACGTGGACGCTGCGGGCCGCACGCTGGCGACGGATCGGCCGGCCAACGAACTTACCCAGGATGAACGCGTGGCCGCCCAGGTGTTCGAGATGGGGCACCAGAACCCAAATCTCCGCATCCTGATTGACTCTGTGCGGCGTTACGCCGAGCAGCAGGGGGCTGATAAGGTACCATCCCCCCCTGCCGATCCCCCCTAGCGCCCCCCTACCGGACCTCAGGAATCGTTTTATGCCCACCGTGTCATCCCCGACCCGCCCTGCGGCGGCCATTCGTCCCACCCCGCGCCAACTGGAATACCAGGATTGGGAGTGCGGTCTTTTTCTGCATTTTGGCATCCGCACCTTCTATGAAGGCCATCGCGACTGGGACGGCAAACCGATGTCCCCGCAGGCATTCAACCCCCAGCACCTGGACTGCGATCAGTGGGCTACCGTCGCCAAGGCGGGCGGCATGCGCTACCTGGTGCTGGTGGCCAAACATCATGATGGCTTCGCCAACTGGCCTACAGCGTCTTCGCAGTTCGGCGTGGCCCAGGCTCCCTGGCGGGACGGTCGCGGCGATGTGGTACGCGAGTTCGTGAATGCCTGCCGGCGGCACGGGCTGGCCCTTGGGTTGTATTACTCGCCGGCCGAGCATGGTCCGCGCTTCCACGATGCCCGCGCTTATGATGAGCACTTCCTGAACCAGATCGGCGAGCTTTTGGGCCACTACGGGCCCATCGACATGCTGTGGTTTGACGGTTGCGGTTCGGAAAACCACAGTTACGACTGGCCGCGGATCATCGGCCGCATCCGCGAGCTTCAGCCGCACATCCTGCTGTTCAACATGGGCGATCCGGACTACCGCTGGGTGGGCAATGAGGCCGGTCTGGCCGACCTGACCAACCACAACGTTGTCGATTGCGTCCCCCTGTCCGTTCGGACGACCGGCACTGTGGCCCAACCCGAGCCGCGTTGGCTCCCGGCCGAGTGCGACTTTATGATGCGCGACCGCAATTGGTTCTACAGCGACCAGGATGCCCACACGGTCAAGAGCCTTCAGGAACTGCTGGGCATTTATTACTATTCGGTGGGTCGGGGGGCCAATTTCCTGGTCAACATCGGTCCCGACCGCCGGGGTCTTTTGCCGGAGCCCGATGCCACCCGGCTGGCTGAATTCGGCAGCGAGCTCCGCCGCCGTTTTGAGCGGCCGCTGGCCCGGCTGGAAGACGGCACCATCACGGCCGCCGGCTGGGAATTCGCGCCCGCCGCCCCCCTGCTGCTGGATCATGTGGTGATTCAGGAAGACCAGGCTGCCGGCCAGCACATCGAGCGTTTTGCCCTGCGCATCGAACCGTACCTGGGCCACCAGGGCGGCTGGATCACCCTTTACGAGGGCCGCACAGTCGGCCACAAAGCCATTATCCCTCTGACCCCCATGCGTGCCCGCCGGGTGCGGGTGGAAGTGATCGAGAGCAGCGGCCCGTGGCAACTGCGCGACATCCGCCTGTACCAGACAGTCTGATACCGCCATCAGAGCCGGATACGGGCGCGACGCCCTTCAAGGGTCACGCGGCCCTGGGCGATCAGTTGGAGGGCCTGGGGGTAGGCGATGCACTCCTGCTCAAACACGCGGGCGGCGAGAGTATCGGGGGTGTCCTCTTCCTCCACCGGGCAGGTGCGCTGCACGAGGATTGGCCCGGTGTCGTAGGTCTGGTCGCAATAGTGCACGGTGCAGCCCGACACCTTGCAGCCGGCAGCCAGTACCGCCTCGTGCACGTGGTGGCCGAACATGCCCTTGCCGCCAAAAGCCGGCAGCAGCGCGGGGTGGATGTTGATCACCCGGCCGGCGAAGTCCTCGGGGATGGTGATAAGGCTCAGAAACCCGGCGAGACAGACCAGTTCGGCCTGGGCCTGGCGAACGATGGCCCACAGGGCCTGGGAGAACCCGGCCGTATTCCCAAAGGTCTTGCGGCTCACAATGTGCACGGGCAGGCCCAGTTGGCGGGCCAGGGTCACCCCATAGCATTCGGGATTGCTGGCAATCACCACCACGATGCGGGCATCGAGTGCCTCCCGGCAAATGGCATTCTGGATATTCTGGAGGGTGCGCCCCCCGCCCGACAGCAGGATGGCGATCTTGAGCGGTGCCTTGGGGTTCATGACGGTAACATACCTGCGACATGGGCAAGGAGGAAAGTCCAGATTTAGAAGGGGGCATGGTATTGGGGGAAGGGAGATTCCAAATTTCAGATTTCAGCAAGACCCCTCACCCCGCCCCTCCCCACGCGGACGTGGTGAGAGGGCAGAAGAAAACGCGGCTGGCGCCCTCCCCTACCGGCGCCCTGCACCTGGGCAATGCCCGGACCTTTCTGATCAACTGGGCCTTAGCCCGGCAGCGCGGGTGGCGCATTCTTCTGCGGATTGAGGACCTGGATGGCCCACGCATCAAGGAGGGGGCCGCTGTGCAGGCGGCCCAAGACCTGGCCTGGCTCGGCCTGGACTGGGATGAAGGCCCCTGCTATCAGCGGGCCGATCTGGCCCCCTACCACCAGGCCCTGGCGCAATTGCGCAACGCCGGCCTGGTGTATCCCTGTCAGTGTACGCGCAAGATGGTGGCGGCCGCCCTCTCCGCCCCGCACGGCGATGAACATGAACTGCGCTATCCCGGCACCTGCCGCGGGCGTGCCCTTGCTGCCGACGCTCCCGGTACCGCCTGGCGGCTCAAGACGGCCGATGAATCAGTCGTCTTCGTCGATGAATACACCGGCCCCCACGCCAGCAATCCACACCGGGAGGTGGGTGATTTTGTGGTTGCCACCAAGGAAGGCTTGCCCGCCTATCAACTGGCCGTAGTGGTGGATGATGCCCGTCAGGGTGTGACGGACATCGTCCGCGGAGATGACCTCTTGCCTTCGACGGCCCGGCAACTTCTACTGTATCGCGCCCTGGGGCTCACCCCCGTGCCGCATTACTGGCATGTTCCTTTGGTCCTGGGCCCGGATGGCCGGCGTCTGGCCAAACGCCACGGAGACACGCGGGTGGCCTGGTATCGCGATCACGGAGTCCCATTCGAACGTATGGTGGGATTGGCCGCGGCTTGGTCGGGCGTGCCGGGCCCGCGCCGGGCCATGGAGATCGGCGTGTTTCTAGCCGAATTCAAACTGGAGCGCCTGCCGCGAACCCCGATTACCTTTACCGAAGAGGATCATCTATGGCTGCTGCAGAAGTGAAATCATGCGGGTGGGGACTGGGTGCATGGCCCGGGCGGGGCCGCGGGCTGGCGGGCCTGATGCTGGCCGCCCTGCTGCTGGGGGGCTGCAAGTCCCCTGCTGCTCCCTCCACGGCACCGGTGACGCAGGCGGTGACGATTTCCGGCCGGACCTTCCACCTGGAACTGGCCCTGACCGATCAGGCCCGCTATCAGGGCCTGTCTGACCGCCATCAGATCGCGGCCGATGGGGGCATGCTGTTCGTCTTCCCCGAGGCCTTCCGCCTGACGTTCGTTATGCGCCGCTGCTACGTGCCGATCGATGTCATTTTCCTGGACAGTGATGGGCGGGTGGACTCCTGGCATCAGATGAAGGTGGAACCGTATAACCGGCCGGACAGCCAGTTGCACCTGTATCGCAGTGCCTGGGCCTGTCAGTTCGCCATCGAACTGCGCGGGGGCACGATTCCCAGCCTGCACTTGAAGGTGGGCCAGAAGGTCGATCTGCCCGTGGAGGCCCTTAAGCAGCAGGCCCAATAACCCGATAAAGAAGATGGTGTCGCGCGTTGCCCATGCCCATCGCTCACGGCCCCATCCTGCTGGTCGGATGCACCCCGGCGGTCCTGGAAACTCCAGAAATCGCGGCCACGTTGTCGGCATGGCCCGACCATCCTCCGGCCGTCCGGATGGCCTTGGCCGACGTGACGGCCGATCCCGCCCTGCTGGACGGTGCCGCTCTGGTTTGGGTGATCCTGGATCAGCGGACGGTTCCGGGCCTGTACGATGCGGTGGTGCTGATTCAGGACCGCCAGATTCCCTCCGCCCTGACCCGCCCCGAGACGGCCGTGGCTCCCGGGCAGGAAGTCCAGGAAGGCATCGTGACCCTGCCGGCCGGCGCCGATCCCGTGCTCGGGGCCGCCATTCTCCGGACGCTGGCCAGCCAGACCGCGATCCTGGCGGAGTTCAAGACCGATGTAGACATGCTGCGCCGGCAGCAGGCGGGTCTGGTGACCCAGATCGGGCGCATGGATGAGGAATTGCGCCTGGCCGCCAAATTGCAGCGCGAGTTTCTGCCCCCCCGCCTGCCTGAGGTTCCCGGTCTGGCTTTTCGGGTGCTCTATCGGCCGGCCACCTACGTCAGCGGCGATATCTACGACCTGATCCGGCTGGATGAAGACCATGTCGGCCTGTTCATCGCCGATGCGGTGGGCCATGGTGTGCCGGCAGCCTTGATGACGGTGTACATCAAGCAGTCGCTGCAGACCAAGGAAATCGGGCCCATGTTCCCGCGCAATTACCGGATCGTCCCGCCCGGGGAGGCCTTGGCCAGGCTGAACGCTCAGTTGGTGGCCTTGCAAGTCGAAGGGGTGCACACCGCCACGGCGTTTTATGGGGTGCTTAATTGTCGCACCCTGGACCTGCGCTATGCCCGGGCCGGTCACCCCCTGCCGCTGCTGCTGCAGCCCGATGGTTCCAACCGGCTGCTGGAGTCAGAGGGCGCGCTGCTGGGTGTCTTTCCTGAAGAGACCTTCGAGGAGGCCAGCACTGTTCTGAACTCGGGCGAGCGCCTGCTCTTGTACAGCGACGGCTTCGAGACGGCCTTTGCCAGCGACGGAACCGACCGCCGCAAAAAGAAGGGGCTGGCCAGCAATCAGTATTTTCAGGAGTTCACCGACCTGGCCTGCGGGCCCTTGGGGCCGGCCATGGATCGCCTGGCCGCCAAGCTGGACCGCCAGGCCGGTTCCCTCAACCAGGTGGACGATATGACGGTGGTCTGCGTGGCGGTGGACGATGCGGCTCAGTCGCCGGCACCCAATGCGGCCGACGCTGTCGGTGTGGCGGGGTAATCCCCCTCGCTTTACACTGACGCCTATGTTTACGGGTATTGTGCAGGCCACCGGACGGATCCAGACGCTGATTCCCAATTCCTTTGGTTTGCGCCTGACCATTGACGCTCAGGGCTGGAAGCCAGCCGGCATCACCTTGGCCGCCGGAGACTCGGTCTGTGTCAGCGGCGTGTGCCTGACCCTGCTCGATCCTCGCACACACCCGCCGAAATTCTCTTTCGATGTGATCCAGGAAACGCTGGCTCGAACCAAACTGGGGCGGCTGAAGGTCGGGGATCAGGTCAACTTGGAGCCGTGCCTGACCGCCCAGAGCCAGTTGGGCGGCCATTTCGTGCAAGGGCACGTGGATGGCCTGGGAACCGTGGAGGCGATTAAAGCCGACGCCAGCGAGTGGCGCACGACCATCCGGCCGCCCGCGGAGCTGCTCGATTACATCGTGCCCAAGGGATCGATCGCGGTGGATGGAGTCAGCCTGACCATCGCCTCGGTTTCGCGCCAGGCCTTTGAAATCGCGCTGATTCCCACCACGCTGAATTTGACCACGCTGGCTCAGCTCAAAACCGGCGACCCGGTGAATCTGGAAACGGACATTATCGCCCGCAGCGTGGTGCACGTGCTGCGCCGGCAAGCGGAGGGACCCGGGGGGGTGACCCTGGAATCGCTGCGCCGGGCCGGCTTTTTGGCCTGATAGCCGTCCCCGCGCTCAGTAGAAGAAGTGCACCCCCGCCCCGACATATTGGATGGACTGGGGATAGAACTGCCCATTGGGTGAGTGGCCGTTGAAGTACTCCAAGAGCAGGTAGAGGTTCCGCCCCCACAAGGCCGCGCCTTCCACCTCCACACCGGCGCGGAGCGAGAGATCAGGGCTCATGTTGGTTTCCGACCATTGCTTGACATCCACCGCGGCCACCGGCCGCAGACGGCCGTTCCAGAAGGTCCACGGGGCACGGGCCTCCACGCCGTATTCCAGGGCCAGCTTGCCCAAGTCCGCCGGATCGGTGTCAAACAGCCCCCCCATGCCGCCGTAAACACGAAAGACCGCATTCAGATTGTAAGAAGCCAGAAAGTTGGCCTCCTCGTAGGACAGGTTGACCCGGGTGACGCCCGGATGGGCCAAAAGAAACTCATCGCCCAGGTGCGAACTCTGGTGCAGAACCCGGCCCAGCAGGGCGAAATCGCCCTTGCGCCAGGTGAACATGCCGGCCACGAAATAGTCGGTATTCTGGAGGTCGGTCGAAGGCGCATCGAGGTCAAAGAAGGCGAAGGCCGCCCCCTGCACGCCCACCTCCCACTGGCCGCCGACATCCGCGGGCATGGGCCCCTGCACCAGCGGCACCGATTCCCCGAGGGTGGCACTCCACACATTCTGCCAGTTGCCCCCGACGTACCGCTGGAAGGAAGTGGACATGTGCGGCCAGCGCGGGTCGGCCAGAAGCGGGTCAAAGAGCGGCGCGGCCAGGGGCAGAATCTGTACCCCGGAATGGATCTGGACATCCGCCGCGGGGATCGAGGCGGTGGGGCCAAAGGCCGGCGCGGCGATGGCGGAGCCCGGTGCTCCGGAGGGCGCGGTGGTTACCGCGGGCGCAGCCGGAGCCGGGCCGTGGGAATGCTCGGAACCTGACACCTCCACCGCCCGCACGCCGCGAATCCCGCGCAGTATTTCCACAATCCGGGGCTTGCGGGCGGCCGAAAGATCCGTAATGAAGACCGACAGCACCCCGTTGTTGACCGTGATATGGGCGTTGGTGACCCCCAGTTCCCGCTCCAGCACGGCCGAGGCATAGCCCGCAATGAAGGCATCCTGGCCCGGATCGGCACGCAGATGGGCTGCAGCCACGAGACCAACCAAGACGACAATCAGGAGCATCCGTGCAGACATGGGAGTGGTTCCGGTGTACGGGTTTGCGCTGGGCAATAATCGCACTCGACCTCAGCGGCACTGTCACCTGCATCGTAAGGTTGGCACAGCGCGGCGGTTGTGTCAACGGCGGCCGGAGAACACGAGGGGCAACGCCTGGTCCCTGCACAGCCGCCCCTGCCTACCGGCCCGGGGGGTCTACCGATACCCCGGCAGGAATTTCCTTTCGGCCTTGAACAAATCCAGTGTCATCGCCTTGATCTGGCCGGGCGTGCACACAGCGGCCGTCAGCGGGTCCAGCATCAGGGCGTAAACGGCGGCCTCGATACTCCTTTCCACGGCCGCCTTGGCCGCCAGGTCGAAGCAGGCCATGTTGCTGGCGCAGATATGGGCCATCTGCGGCGGCAACGCTCCGTAACGCGTGGGCTGAATGCCATTGCGGTCCACCAGGCACGCCACTTCCACCGCGCCGTCGCCCGGCAGGTTGGTGACCAGGCGCGAGGCCTCACCCATCGTGCTGCGGCCAAGGTTGGCGTAATTCATCACGTTGCCGTGAATGCGCACCGGACAATCCTTCTCCCTGGCCTCGATGATCAGGGCGCCGTACTCCCACGAGCGCTGCAGTTTGATCTGTTCCTCGCCCCGCACCAGCTTGGTACGTCGGGCATCGGCCGCCTTGCGCCAGTTGGGCCAGTTGGTAGCGTAAAACCGGCTGCCACCATCGTAGCCCAGGCGCAGGAGTTTGCGGCCGGCCTCGCTCTTGCGGTAGTACGGCAGGTATTCCGACAGGTGGCCCGAGCTTTCCGTGATGTAGGCCCCGAAATGCACGCACATATCCTTGCGGACCACATCCTGGTACTTGTACTTCTTCGCTTCGGACAACTCCGCGTGGGTCAGCGGGCTGTTGTAGATGCCGACCCCCGCCTCGGCCTCCTGGATCGCCTCCTGGACCTCCCGGGCGAACTTGCGGTACAGCACCTTGCGGTAAAGGTCTTCGCCTTTGTGCGTGGCCTTGGTGAACCACGCCAGGTGATTGATGCCAGCGCACTCCCACTCCATCTCCTCGTAGGGCACCCCGGCATATTTCGCCAACTGGTGGCTGCTGCCCTGCACGCTGTGGCACAGGCCCACCACCGACACCTCGGGCACCGCCCGGCCCGCGGCGCACACCATCATGCTCATCGGGTTGGTGTAGTTGAGCATGATGGCCTGCGGGCACAATTCGCGAATGTCGCGCAGAATGTCCAGGAACACCGGGATGGTACGCAGGCCTTTGAACAGGCCGCCGGGCCCGATGGTGTCGCCGATGCACTGGTCGATGCCGTACTTGAGTGGAATGTCGTTGTCATAGGCCACGCATGCAGTGCCCGAGACTTCCACGCAACAAACGGCGTAGTCGGTTCCCCGCAGCACCTCGCGGCGGTTGGTGCTGGCCCGCACGGTCCAGCCGTCATCCCGGCCGGTGTCCTTGATCAGTTTCTGGATGACCTTGTGCATGGTGGCCAGGCGCTGCTTGTCGATATCCACCAGGCGAAACTCGCCGCGCTCGGCGCTGGGGATCAAAAGCACATCCCGGCACAGCGTGGGGCAGAACCCCGAGCCGGCCCCCAGGAACGTGATGTTGATCGGGCGAGTGAACCGGCCTTTGAGACCTTCCTGGGTGTCGGCTACCTTGGAATGTGCGGCATGACCTTCCACGACAGTTCCTTGCTTCGCCATGAAACGATCCTTTGGGGTCTTTCAGTTCGGTTGGTTTCGGTTGCTCATCGGCCAGGGGGCAATGGAGGCAACCAGACTACCCGCCCGGCAGGGAAGGTCAAATGACCGTTGCGCCAGATCCCGGGGGCCTCGAAGAACAGGGCCCGCACCCGCTGGTAGAGATTGGGGCACGAGCGGCGAAAGGCATCCAGTTCGGCGCACTGCCGGAGCAGTTCCTCACGAGCGGGGCCAGTGCAGGCAGCTTCCAGAGCCTCAGCGACGTTCGGGCACCAGCGCCGGGAGTTTGTCTGGAGCCAGCGCGGCACGCCCCGGCGTTACGGTGGGGTGCTAAGATATGGACGTGGTTGAATTTCACAATCCGTATCGTGCAAAGAAAGGAGCTTCTATGCGGAATCTTTTCACTCTGGCGGCGCTGGTAGCCTTGGTCCTGGCCATCGGGTCGGTTCAGGCTCAGACGGTCGGGTCCTACGACACCATGGAACTGTCCGGACAGCCCGCGCCGGAAATCGCCCTCAAGACGCTGGCCGGGAAGGAGGTCAAGCTTTCTGACCAGAAGGGCAAAGTGGTCATGGTGGACATGTG
>JAJXSS010000121.1 GCA_021784455.1 Planctomycetota bacterium | reverse complement strand
CGCCAAGATCAACCCGGTGCCGACAGACACGGCCTGATTGATGGTGCCGCTGCCGGCCACCGTGCCCGCGGTCAGCGTCAGAGCACCTGTTTGCGTGGAGCCATCAACGCGCAGAATGGCGTTGGCCCCGCTAAGTGTGATCGGGTTGCTGATGGTGCGCGCCGCGTTGATCTGAAGCGTACCCCCCGTAACACTCACCGCGCTCGTGCTTGCGCCCAGGGCCGAGTTGTTGTCGGCAATCAGCAGGCCGTCGCTGATCAGGGTTCCGCCGGTGTAGGTGTTTGTGCCGGACAGTGTCTGGGTGATCGTTCCACTCTTCTCAAGGGTAGTGATCCGGCCCGCCGTCCCGGAGTCCTGTATGGTTCCGACGTAGGTCTGTGGGGCGAATGTGTTACTGCCGTTGATGTTCAGTGTGGCGTTCATATTCGACTCGCCGCTGAACACGGTGGAACTCATGGCCACCTTCGAGCTGCTGATTCCACCCGCCAGAAACGCAACGTTGGTGGTGTTGTTCCGTTGATTGAACGTAAATGTGGTTGCTACCGAAGAACTCAGTTTCACGCCGCCATCGAAATTCGCAATGGCCGCCGCAACCGAAATGCTGCCCCCCTGGATGTCTGTCAGCCCCGATGTAACCGTAAGAGTCGACAAGGGCCGCGGGGCACTGGTCCCCGACCCCAGCGCCAGTGATGTGCCTGTTCCGGACACGGTGATTGCATTGGTGGCGCCTGTCGTGTCATTGATTGTCAGCGGAAATACGTTACTACTGCCCCGAAATGTCAGCGACTGACCCCCACTGACCGAGAGCACGTCATTTATCGTGAGGCTGGCGCTGCTGCTCGACGACAGCCAGGCCCACGAGGTGCCAGCCGAGAATGTGACGTCGTTAACAGAATGCGCGCCGTCAATCCCAAGGGTTCCGAACTGTGTGGGGTTCACGATGTTGTCGTTGATGCCCGGTACGGTCGCTGGAGTCGAACCGCTCACGAGCCAATTGGCAGTTGAGTTCCAGGGTGATGGGTTGCCCGTGCCATTGAAACTGTAGTCGGCAGCCAAGCCCGTTGACCCGCTCATGCCGATGCCGGTCAAGATGCCGATCACCATCGCTACTCCGGTTCGTCTCATCGGCTCATTCCTCAGATTGCTGCTAAATCCACACATGATCAGTTCTCCTTTTGAATGCACAAATCGGGTTTTCTCGCGCTCCTAAACGTGATTGCTAAGAATGCCAGTTGTTTAACGTGGGCTCGCCCGGCAGGCCCTCATCACGTTCTACAAGGGCCTCTGCGTTACGAGTATCCGCCCGTACCCGCAGCACCGGCTCGACGGTCAGGCGTTTGGTGTGCTGTTTGGCCGGCGCCAGCAGGCAGGCGAAGACCAGTTCGATCTCGGCATCCGGCCGGGGATCCACCGTGGTGATGGGCGGGTTGAAATAGGTTTCATCATCGTTGCCCAGGCCGGTGGCCACCAGGTTGAAGTCTTCGGGCACGCGGCGGCCCAGGAGGCGTGCGGCCCGGGCCCCGCCCTGGATCCCGCGGAACGACTCGTAGATGGCCGCCGTCACTTGGCCACCGGTGAGCAGCTTGCGGGTCTGTTCTTCGGCCGCCTCGCGGCTGTCATCCCACGGTTGGGTCTTGGCATCGGCCACGATCAGGTCGCGCTGGCGCCAACCCGCCTCGCGCATCGCCTGCCGCATGCCGCGCAAGAGGGGTTCCTGACGATCCGGGGCGGTCGGTTCGTGCTGGATGTAGGCCAGGGCTTCGTGGCCGGCCTCCAGCAGGTACTTCGCCTGCAGATAACCAGCGCGGAACCAGTCGGTGCTGACCGACCACACGCGCTGGCCCAGGGCCACCAGGTCGCACGGGGTGGTGAGGACCACCGGAACGCCCAGGCTGTCGAACAGGGAGATTCCCGCCCGGTCCACCGTGTTGGGGATGGGCGTGACGATCACCCCGCACACATCCTCCCGGCCGCGCACCAGGTCGCACAGGCCCTTGTAGGTCGTGTCGCGGTTCATCTTGAATTCCAGCAGGGCCCGGCGGTGCTTGACCGCCAGTTCCTCGGCGTGGTGTACGCGGCTCCAGGTGGAATAGGAAAAGTAGTTGGGGTAGGCAAAGACGACGGTCTTGAGGCTGGTGGTGCCGGTCTGGACATCCTTCATCACCGTGCGCTCGCGCGAGGCCAGGAACGTGCCCCGGCGTGGTACCCGCTGCACGTAGCCTTCCCACTCCAGTTCCTTCAGGACGCCGTTGACGGTCAGGTAGGCGGCATCGAATTCCCGGGCCAAGACGCGAATGGAAGGCAGGCGTGTTTCGAGGGGGTAGCCGCGCAGCCGCTGAATCAGCCGGGCCTTGATGGTTTCGCGAAGATTGGCGGACGTGTCAGGCATATATCACATGAATAAATAGTCAGTCTGATATATATCAGATTAACCTGTGGATCAGTCGTGTCAAGAGGTCCCAATAATTCTTTTCTGGCAGACGCTGGCAGGGAGGGGGCGCGGTTGGGAGGAAGCCGGCGCCGGCCGGTCACGACCGCCCAATTCCTTGGGAAGCGTTGGCTTGCGGCGGGACGGTGGCCTCAGGAAGAGGCCGGGGTCAGGCTGTGGCAGATCTGTCCCAGGGCATCACAGGCGTACTTTACATCCTGCCGGCTTAGAAAAGGTCCAAACGAGAACCGCGTGGTGCCCTGGGCGTCGTAAGTTCCGATGGTCCGGTGGGCCAGGGGGGCGCAGTGGATGCCCGAGCGGGTCAGAATCCCGTATTCCTGCTCCAGCTTGTCGCTGAGCGTCTGGGGCAGGTCGAAGCCCGCGATACGCACGGAGAAGACCCCGCAGCGGTGGTTGATGCCCTGGGGGCCGAAATAGG
The DNA here is from genome assembly GCA_021784455.1 of Planctomycetota bacterium. GTDB lineage: Bacteria > Planctomycetota > Phycisphaerae > Phycisphaerales > Phycisphaeraceae > JAJXSS01. The sequence continues at coordinate 7,158 of JAJXSS010000121.1, read as the reverse complement.
TCAATCCCGGCATCTCACCGGTGTCAGCCAGGCCATCCAGCATCACCTGGATCAGGGCCCGCTCATGCTCCCAGAGCTGGGCCACCGTCTGCTGAAGGATCCACTGGACGCCTTCCGACAGGCCGATGATGCCGATGGCGTTGTGGCTGCCGGCCTCGAAGCGGTCGGGCATGAAGTCCGGCTGGCGTTCCACTTCGCTGATGCTGCCGGTGCCGCCTTCGCGGGTGGTGGCCATCTGCTTTTCGATTCCCGGCCGAATGTACAGCCCGCCTGTGCCCAGGGGGCCCATCAGGCCCTTGTGGCCGGGGAAGGCCAAGAGATCGATGTGGTCGGCCTGCACATCCACCGGCACGTGGCCCAGGGTTTGGGCCGCATCCACCAGGAAGGGGATGTCGTGCTCCCGGGCGACCCGGCCGATCTGCCGCACCGGTTGCAGCGTGCCCGTGACGTTCGAACCATGCACTACCGCGATCAGGCGCGTTTCCGGCCGGATCGCCTTACGCACATCATCGGGATCCACCAGCCCCGTCTGCGGGTCGCAGGGGACCTTGGTGACCTCCACCCCGGCCTGCTCCATCAGGGCATTGAATGGCCGCAGCACCGAGTTGTGGTCCAGCCAGGTCGTGATCAGGTGGGCCTTGCCCGGATGGCGGGCGGCACTTGCGGAGGCGGTGGGCTTACCCTGCAGGATGCCGCGGATGGCCAGATTCAGGCCATCGGTGGTGTTGAGGGTGAAGATCACGTGCTCGGGCGATTGGCCGTTGATTAGTTGGTTGAGGCGCTGGCGGCACTGGTTCATCAGCCGCCCCGCCTCGCGGGCCTCGGCGTACGCACCGCGTCCCGGGCTGGCGCCCAGTTCGGTGGCGTAGTGCATCATGGCCTCGTACACCTTGGGCGGCTTGGGAAAGCTGGTCGCCGCGTTATCCATATACAGACGTCGTGGAGCGGTGCTCACCGCCAACCTCCAATCACCCCCGGATCTTCATTTCCCCGAAGCGCCCCGGCCGGGGACTGGGGGCCGCTACAGGCCACGCCGCCACGGTCCGGGGCTCATCATTTTAGAGCGCATCGCGTCGCGGCGCAAGCCCCCGCTTTGAACGTCGGTGCTGCGATTGCTAGGATTCGTCGTTTCTGCCGCTCGAATCGCTTATTCGCCCGGCCATCAACCTGATCTGGCAAAGGATATCGACTATGCCCGCTGCCGCCGCCGACCCGTTCCAAGCCCGCCAAACGCTGAACACCCCGCTGGGGCCGCGCACCATCTACAGTGTCAGTGCCCTGAGCCGTCAGTTCCCCAACGTGGCCCGGCTGCCCTATTCCATCCGCGTGCTGCTGGAATCGTGCCTGCGCCACGTGGATGGCGTGCTGGTCACGCCGGAGCACGTCAAGGCCCTGGCCCAGTACGATCCCCGGAAACGGGCCGAAGTGGATGTCCCGTTTATGCCGGGGCGCGTGGTGCTCCAGGATTTTACGGGTGTGCCCTGCGTGGTGGATCTGGCGGCCATGCGCGATGCCATCGTCCAGGCCGGCGGAAGTTCCGGGGGCGTTTCCGGGGGCGGGGGCGACCCCCGGAAGGTCAATCCGCTGGTGCCGTGCGATCTGGTCATCGATCACTCGGTGCAGGTGGATGCCTTTGGTTCGGCCACCGCGCTGACCATCAACAGCGAACTGGAATTTGAGCGCAATGCCGAGCGCTATTCCCTGCTGAAATGGGCCCAGCAGTCGCTGGCCAACTTCCGCGTGGTGCCCCCGGCCACCGGTATCGTGCATCAGGTCAATCTCGAATATCTGGCCAAGGTGGTCTGGGATGGAACCGGCCGGGAGGGGGCCGAGCGGGCGCTGTATCCCGACTCCTGCGTGGGCACCGACAGCCACACCACCATGATCAACGGTCTGGGCGTGCTGGGCTGGGGCGTGGGGGGCATTGAGGCCGAGGCCGTCATGCTGGGCCAGCCGTACTACATGATCATTCCCGAAGTGGTGGGCGTGAAGCTGACCGGGCGGCTGCGGGAAGGAGCCACCGCCACCGATGCCGTGCTGGTGGTGACGCAGATGCTGCGCAAGCTGGGGGTGGTGAACAAGTTCGTCGAATACTTCGGTCCGGGGCTGGCGGACATGCCCCTGGCCAACCGCGCCACCATCGCCAACATGGCCCCGGAATATGGGGCTACCTGCGGCTTTTTCCCCGTGGATGAGCAGACGCTCAAGTACCTGCACCTGTCGGGGCGGGATGAGAAGCTGATCGCCACCGTGGAGCAGTACTGCAAGGCGGCCGGTTTCTGGCGCGACCCCGCGGCCGAAAGCCAGATCGTGTACAGCACGGTGGTGGAATTGGATTTGGCCAGTGTGGAGCCCTGCCTGGCCGGGCCCAAGCGCCCCCAGGACCGCGTGACGCTGACGGAGATGCAGGCCCTGTGGCGCAAGGAACTGCCGGGCCTGGCGGCGGCCGCGCAGGCCAAGAAAGCCCCGGCCGCCCAGCCCGCCGCCGGGGCCACGGCCGTTTTGGAGGATGCGGGGGCCGAAGGCGTGGAGGTCACGAACGACGGCCAGACATTTACCCTCAAGAACGGGGCCGTGGTGATCGCCGCCATCACCTCGTGCACCAACACCTCCAACCCCGATGTCATGTTGGCCGCGGGGCTGGTGGCCCGCAAGGCACGGGCCCTGGGGCTGACCCGCAAGCCCTGGGTCAAGACTTCGCTGGCCCCGGGCTCCAAGGTGGTCACGGAGTATCTGGCCAAGGCCAGCGTGCAGGGGGATCTGGATGCCCTGGGCTTCAATCTTGTGGGCTACGGCTGCACCACCTGCATCGGGAACTCCGGCCCGCTGCCCGAGGCCATCTCCAAGGCCATCAACGAACACAAGCTGGTGGTGGCGTCGGTGCTTTCCGGCAACCGCAACTTTGAGGGCCGGGTGCATCCCGATACGCGGGCCAACTATCTGGCCTCCCCGCCGCTGGTGGTGGCCTATGCCCTGGCTGGAACGGTCGATATCGACCTGGCCAAGGACCCCATTGGCACCGCGACGTGCGGCCCGCGCCAGGGCCAGCCGGTGTACCTCAAGGACATCTGGCCCACCCAGAAGGAAATTGCCGACACCGTCGCCCGCTGCGTCACCCGCGCCGACTTCATCGCCCAGTACCGGGATGTGTTCCAGGGCTCGGGCCAGTGGCAGGCCATCACGGTTCCCACCGGGGATCGCTACCAGTGGGATGACAAGAGCACGTACATCCAGAATCCGCCTTATTTCGTGGACATGCCCAAAGAGCCGGCGGCCATTGCTTCGATCAAGGCGGCCCGCTGCCTGGCCCGGCTGGGTGACACGGTCACGACCGACCACATCAGTCCCGCCGGTAACATCAAGAAGGACACGCCCGCCGGCCGGTACCTGATCGAGCACGGGGTACCCGTGGCCATGTTCAACAGCTACGGCTCACGCCGCGGCAACGACCGCATCATGACCCGCGGCACGTTTGCCAACGTCCGCGTGCGCAACCAGCTCGCCCCCGGCACCGAGGGCGGCTTCACCACCGACTTCACGGACGGCCAGGTGAAGTTTATCTACGATGCGTCGCTGAACTACCAGAAGGCGGGCACGCCCCTGATTGTCGTGGCGGGCAAAGACTACGGCATGGGCTCCTCGCGTGACTGGGCGGCCAAGGGCACCATGCTCCTGGGCGTCAAGGCGGTGATCGCCGAGAGCTTCGAGCGCATCCACCGCTCCAACCTGGTGGGCATGGGCGTACTGCCGCTGTGCTTCAAACCCGGCCAGAACGCCGCCAGCCTGGGCCTTAAAGGGGATGAGGTGTTCGATATCGACGTGCCGGCCGCCCTCAAGCCACGCCAGACCCTCAAAGTGACCGCCCGCCCGGCCCAGGGCCAGGGCCCGGCGATCAACTTCGAGGTTACCTGCCGCATCGATACCTCGGTGGAGGTCGACTACTACCGCCACGGCGGCATCCTGCAGAACGTCTTGCGCCGCATGGCCCAGGCGTGAGGCCCCGTGCGGCCGCCGGGGCAAAAGCGTGTGCGCCCTCGCGGTGGCGGCTCGTTGCGAACCACGGCTTGGCCACCCATCACCCTGTGGAGGGCGGCGTGGTTACGGATTGTCCATGTCCACCACGCGGGCCGGGTGGAGGGCCTTGATGAGGACGCCGAGCTTGAAGGCCCTGGTGTGCATGCGGTCGGGCCGGCCATCGGACAGGTCGTTCAGATCCAGCGTCAGGCGGCTGTGCTTGACCAGGTCCTCGATCCGGTAGCGGCTGGCCATCCAGGGCCAGGCGCCGGGCGGCTTACCCGCCAACCGCACCCGCTTAAAGTTGGAAAGCCGTGCCAGGAGAATGGTCTTGCCGGTGGCATCACACAGATGCACCTGGCGGGGCAGGAACGTGACCGGGTCGATGAGCAGCTTGATGCCGCTTGGGCCTTCGCTTCCGGGGCCGGCAGCAGGGCTGGTGGGGGATAGGCCATTGCCAGGGGGCTGGATGAGCCAGCCGCCATCCACCCACTCGACCTCGGGCTGCTTGGCCGGGGGCTGATTGGGGTCGATAGGCATCACCCCCAGCAGCTTGATCACATCGCGGGGCGAAATGCCCACCGGCAGCGGCTGGGCGCCGGGCTTGGCGGTTTTCCCCTGGCGGCCAAAATAGACCACCCCGCCATCGTCCTTGAGGTCGAAGAGCCAATAGTGCTCTTGGTTGCAGCCGGCCCAGATGATGGTCTGGCCCAGCTTGCCGATGGAAAGCGCCAGCCGATCGGGCAGGATGGCCAGGAGATTGCCTTCGCCTTGTTCGCTGCGGGGCTTGCCGTCCTGGGTCCAGTCGGCCACGGCCACGCAGCGTGACCAGACCTGGTCCAGGCCGGTGATGTTGCGGTCGAACCGCTCGGCAACCTCCCGGTACGAGATGGGGGCCGGTTGCGTGCCGCCGACCGCAGGACCGGCGGGGGTGCTGGCGCAACCGGCCAGGAGCGTGCCCAGGGCCAGGATGAGGATTGTTGCCCTGGCCTGAAGGCACACCGGTCCGGCGGCCGGTGCCGGGGGCGACGAAATCCTCCTGAGGGGGGGCAGGCGTTCCTCCTCCGCACCCCGGGGGGGTCGGCACCCCGGCACGGTCGCTTCAAAGGATGGGTGCATAGATCGGCCCTCCGGGCGTTAAGAGTAAGAGGAAAAAAGGCCGATGCACGGGGCTTTACGGCCTCGACGTTAGATAGAACTCTGCCCACGTTGGGCGCCTTCGATCAAGCTTTCACGATCGAACCCGGCGCCCCTCATGTACGCGGCCCACGCGGAGTGCCCAGGAGTGGCCATCCGGAGACACTTGCCGAGATTCAACGGTCAGGGCATGACCGTGGGCGGGCGGCCCGGTGCGGTCGTGACCGGACGGGTGCCGCCCGGAGCGGGGCTGGAGGCCGGCTGCGTGGTGCCGAGCGTCACCGGCGGGCCGGTGTCGGGGCGGTAGGGCAGGGACTGCTGGGAGATGCGGGCGATGGCCTGGGCCAGGGGGTTGATCTGGAGCTGGATGTCGGCCTGGATCAGCCCGTCCTTCTGAAGGTTGTAGATGGCATTGACCACGCGGCTGTAGGTCAGGTTGAACCCGGGCATGGGGTTGTTGGAGTCGGTGGGGTTGTGCGCCAGCAGGCGCACGAAGTTGGCCAGGAAGGGGGCGATCTGCTGGGTCACGCCCTGGGGATGGGCCGGGGTCTGGTAGAAGACGGTCATCGGCTTTTTCTTGTCCGTCCAGCGCAGCATGAGGTGGTTGTCCCACAGCCGGCCGAGCATGGGCAGCTTGAAGCCCGTGCCCTTGTCAAAAATGACGATCCGGGGCAGCTTGGACTGGGTGATGTAGACCATCGGCCGCTTGGACGGCAGCAGGTCGAGCAGGAACTTGAAGTGGCCGGGCGTCCCTTCGACAACGCGCTGGATGATGGGGGAGGCAATGTTGGACAGGGATTCGTAGGCTGTGATGCGTACCTTGGGGTCGGCATCATCCAGGAAATTGCGCAAGATGGCCGGGCCGCGCAAGGAATCGGGAAGCTGGCTGAGGATGGCCGCCACCCGCATGCGCACGGCCGGATCGGGGTTTTGGGCCAGCTTGGACAGGTAATCGACGGTCAGTTCATCCTGAAGATGGGCTCCGGCGTCCAGGGCGGCCAGGCTCACGGGGACATCGGGGTTGGGATAGAGCCGGCGCAGCACGGGCAGGATGGTCTTGCCCAAGGCCTGCCAGCAGTAGCTGATGTCGCCGTAGGAGATGGTCTTTTCGTCGGCGGTGAGGGAGGGATCTTTGGCGGCCAGGCGGAGAATGAGTTCCACGAGTTGTTCGGCCTTTTCCGGCTCGAAATTGGGCTCGCGGATGACAAAGAGCTTGCCCATCAGCAGCAGGAACCCGCCGGGGTTGCTGGCGTAGCGCTGGGGGATGTTGATCTGGATGAAGGAATCCGTCTTGGGGTCGGCGGTGGGCAGGCGGTCGGCCGGGGCCTTGGGGAAGCGTTCGTTGATGCGGTCGGCGATCATGCGGCTGCGCTGCCAGGAGGGCTGGTTGAGCACGATCTCAATGATGCGGTCCACCGTAACCGTCCCCCCCGAGAGAATCACGCCGGAACGCTGGTTGAGGCGGCGCTGGGCATCGTCTTCCGTCCGCAGCGGGTTGATGTAGACATCGCCGGCGCCCGATGCCAGGGGATGGCTGAAGCGCATGGCCGGGTTGGCCCCGTCGATGGCCAGGTCGGCCGTCCACAGCCGGCCGCCTTCCAGGCTGGTGGTCTGGCTGTCGATGCAGGAAACCAGGAGGTCGAAGGGGGTCCCGCGCGAGGCACCGGGGGGGATCAGCCCCTGGATCAGGACGACGGATTTGCCCGGGTCGGCCAGAACCTGCTCGGGGGTGAAGTTGAGGGTGTCGTACTCGGCCGAGCCCAGCCCGCGTTTTTTCATTTCGTTGATGAGCCAGGTGCGCAGGAACGAGGGCACTTCGCTGGAGCCCGTGCCGGGCAGGCCGACGACCATGCCGTAGCCCGAGACCAGGAGAGGTTCGAAGCCGCGGATGGTGGTCATCGAGCCGACGGTGCCGTGGAAGACCATGGGGCCGGTGTAGGCCGGCAGGGGCGGGGCGGGGGGCGCCGCCGCAGTGGGTTGCTGAATGCAGCCGGTCAGGAGAAGGAC
>JAJXSS010000120.1 GCA_021784455.1 Planctomycetota bacterium | reverse complement strand
TTTTCCCCCGGAATCAAACTCCACCACGCCGTAACGCTCGGGGTCCTTGACCGGATAACCGAAGACCATGGCCCCGTCGGTGAGCTGGGCGGCCTGCTGAAGCTGCCGGCCCAGGCCGGCGCCGTAGAAGATGTTGTCGCCCAGGATCAGGCAGGTGGGCTGACCGGCACAGAAAGATTTATCCAGCAGAAAGGCCTGGGCCAGCCCCCTGGGCTCGGGCTGCTCGATGTACTTGAACGACACGCCCCACTGGCTGCCATCGCGCAAGAGGCGCTTAAACAGCGGCAGGTCGGTGGGGGTGGAAATGATGAGGATCTCGCGGACGCCCGCCAGCATGAGCACCGACAGCGGGTACATCACCATGGGTTTGTTATAGACCGGTAAAAGTTGTTTGCTGACGGCGCGGGTCAGGGGATATAGACGTGTTCCCAAACCGCCGGCGAGGATGATGCCCTTCATGCGTACCCCATGGGCCGAAGCCCGCTTGTGTGTGGGTGAACGATAAACGAAGAAGGGGCAGGAGCCAAGCCTTCAGGGCGACGGCAACGAGCGCATCAGACCATCCAGAGGACGGAAAGGTTACTTGGTGCGGGCCCACCAGGTGGCCGGGTAGTCGGCATAGGCATCGGTGGGGTCCGCAAAGGCGGCATGCAGGTCACACCAGAGGACAGAGATCTTTGTGCCGCCGGCGTGGTAGAACTTGCCATCGGCCAGGGTTGGGATACCCGCGGGTCCGAGCCAGCCGGCGAACCAGTCATACCAGGGCTCCCACTGGGTATTCCAGTCCCAGGGATTGGGACCCACCTGCCAGTTTTCGGTCAGAGCGACCGTCGCGGCGGGCTTGGTCACATCCCCGATCTTGATCACGGTCCGGCCCAGCGGGGTGGGGCTCCAGTTGGTCAGTCCGGTGGCACAGACCCCATCATCATCCCGGTTGATGCCGGAGATGCAGCCGGGCATCGCATAGGAGCGGGCCTGGGAGCCGTACTGCATACTCAGCCGGAAATCGCTGGGACACTGCAGCACCTGGGCACAAGGGGCCGGGGTCGCATCGGGGTTGATGTCCAGGTAGGGCGCCAGTTTTCGATCCCACACTTCCTGGGGATTATCGTTGGTGACATAGAACAGGGAGGCCGGGAAGGCGCCGTCGAAGTCGCTCTGATACATGGCCATGGTCAGACCGAGCTGGTGCATGTTGCTGAGGCATTTCAGGCCCTTGGCGGCATCCCTGGCCTGGGAAAGCGCGGGCAGGAGCATGGAAATCAACATCGCGATGATGGTGATCACGACCAGCAGTTCCACCAGTGTAAAAGCCTTGACCTTGTTCATAAGCTGTCCTCGATGTCCGCGGCCTTGGCGGCCGCGCCCCGAGCCCGACGTCCCGACACGGCGAACTTCATCCGGCCGGTTTCGGCCGGACGTTGCCGTCAGTGGGCAGGCCTCGTGGCCGGCCGCTCATAATTGGGTACCGCGTACAGCCTGGGCGAGCCCCAGTTCCCCACGCTGTCCTTGGCGCGGAACCAGATGAAGTGCACGCCCGGGTGGTCCAGTTGCTCGGCTCCCAGGGTGATGTAGTAGCTGACGCACCGCCCCTGAGCATCGTGCTTGACGCTGGGGGTGGTAAGGATGCGATCGGGGCGGGGCGGCCCCAGCAGAGAGATCAGCGCCAGGTTGCAGCCCGGGGCATCGAGGGTGATCTCGTGCTGGGGAGGCTTCAAGTTCACGGGGGCGTAGGCGTAAGCCACCCCGGTCTGCCACCCGGCCCAGGCTTGGGTGCCGATCTCCTGGGCCTGGCAAGGGGGGCTCATGGGCAGGATGTCGTGGGTCTGAAACCCGCCCACGGGCTCCATGGTGGGGGCCGGCGTCTGCCGTGGCAATAGCACGTGGACCGGGCGCGTCGGATCCATCGGGTCAGTGGCATAGGCCACGCCGACGAAGGGCTGGTCACCCAGCCGGGCCGGATCGGTGGTCAGTTCGAAACGCAACTTGCCCAGCCCCGTGTTGCAGGCCTGGCCGACGGTATGGCCCATATGATCGCTGACCTCCTGAGGCTTGCCGACCTCACCGAAACAGAGTTTCAGGGAGCCCGTGGGGCCGTCCTGTCCGGGCTGGGGCGCGGCCCACCAGGCATCGCCATCGGGGACCACCTCCAGCCCGGCCACGGCGCTGGCCGTATCCCGCACGACTACCTCCAGCGACCCGCCGCGGACATGGGACCGATAGATGTGGTCGATGATGGGCCCGGCCCCGTCCCCGTAGCCGAGCTTCTCCCAGATGGTCGGATGCAGGGCCTGTTTGGGAGGCAGGGGCGGAGGCACAAACTTGATTCCCCGCAGGCCCGCCAACACCCGGCAGTAGAGATAGGGATCCCCCGTAAAGCCGTCGAAATCCCAGGCGGGCTCGAAGTAGGCGCCCTCTTCATAGTCGTTCCACGACGAGAGCATGAGGAAGTCGGGGTGATACTTCATGGAATTAGCCACGGTGGCTTTGAGGAACGCCCCCTGATGCCCGTACTGGCTGACCCAGGCCCGGCGCCACGGCTGGCTGGAATCATCGAACTTGGGGTAGTGAAGATCGCCGATGAGCTTGTGGAACTTGTGCCCCAGGTTGAAAATGTAGCCCGGCTCGGTGCTGTCAAAATCCGTTTTGCGCGTGGTCGGGTTGCAGCGGGCCAGGTTGTTGCCGCAGACGATGGCCTTGACCTGGGGCACGCGGCCCACCTGGGCCACATCGCCGAAGATCATCCAGTAGACGGGGCCCACCGCGGCCTCGACCTCGCGCATCATCTGGGAGGTCTTTTTCACGCCCACCCAGTAACCGAAGGTCTGGTAGTAGTAGACCGGGGCCCCGTTGATCTTGTAGAAGCCCGGACTGGAGGCGTAGCGCTTGAGGAAGCGGATGATCCGCTGGGCCATGATCTTGGGGTCCCGGGACTGCGCATCCGGGCGGAACGCCACTTCATCCATGAAAAACACGGGCATCTTCACTTGGGCCGCTATCTTCAGGATCTGGGAGATGAAGCCCCCCCGCTCCTGAATGAAGTGAAGCCCCTCGCCGATCACGGGATGCAGTTGGATGGCCACGGCCGTCACCCCCGTCGCCTTGATGCAGCGGAGTTGCCAGCGGACGATATCCAGATTGTGGGAGTCGTACAGCCCCACCATGGGGTAGCCGTTGCAGTTCCACTCCAGGCGCCAGGGCTCGCGGAACGAGCAGTAGGTGCTTTCGATGTGGGAGACGGCGTACTGGGGGTTGGGATAGGCGAACCCCCACCAGATATGAAACTCCTGCAGGTAGACGGGGATACCCTTGGTGATGCCGAAGGTAGAGATGTGGGGCGGCTGGGTCGCAGGGGCCGGTGGGGCCGCCAGGGCCACTCCTGCCAGGCTCAGGCAAACGCAGCCGCATATCCACTTGCAGAGCTTCATAAGATCCTCGCCCCAGGTTCACCGCGCGCGGGCCGGCTGGGTTGTGGCCGACCGGAGGGTGACGCGCAGATTGGCGAAAAGGGACCTCTCATTGCCGCGTACATAAACCCGGGCAAAGCTTGCGAAAGTCTTGTCCACGCAGCGCGCCTTGATCACGTTGTTGACCTTGAGGGTCAGCGTGCCTGAGGGCTGATCCCACGCCAGGACGATGTGGGCCGGCTGTCCCCCCACGGCTGGGGCCCCGCTGGGAACCGGCGCGGTCAGCAGCTTGCCCAACTGATCCGCCCAGGTCACCGGCTTGCGCAGGCTGAACCGGGCGATGCTGACAAATCCCTGGCCGGAGCCGAAAGCCTGCTTGCTGGAATCCCAGGTGGCGGCGTACCCCTGCGTCCCCTCGGCGTTGAAAAGACCGACCCACAATGCCCGCTGCCAGTCACAATTCAGGGCGTCAAAGGCAAGCACCCAGCTCTGGTGAATGACATCGGGCAATTCCGCCTTGGCCACGCCGTTGCCCAGCATCATGCACTGCATTGCATGGGTGCCCAAGGTGATCTTGGCCGCTTGCGGGGCCGGGCCATCGGTGCTGGCCCATTGCTGCACGTTGGCGAAGGAATCCTGCAGGATGGTCTGCCGGGCCAGGGCGATGGAGCACAGCCCGAGGACGCCGGCCAGACAATAGACAACAGAGCGCCTGGTCATATTCACCTCGATGGTTGATTCAGCCTTGGTAAAGCCAAAAGCCGCCGCCGGCCCTTGCAGGACCGGCGGCAGCGTCGGTATCAATCAGGCCCGGAGGACACGGCGGCGCGACAGACCGAATATGCCCAGCAACCCCAGCAGGCTCAGCGAGGCCGGCTCGGGAACCGCCACCGTCACATCATGGTAGTAGGCAAAGGTGTTGCCTCCAAGCACGACACGCGAAAACGACGTGTAGCTGGTGTCGGTGGCGCCGAGCAGCTTTTGACCGTCTTCAGTCAGCGTCAACGCCCCATCAGGCTGCCAGCTCAACGCCACGTCGGCGAACCCCCGGAACGTGCTGCCCAGCGTGACGGCGCCCTGGGTGCTGTCCGTCACATCAAAACCGGTGACGTCGTGATTGCCCAGAGTCGTTCCCAGGGATACGTCACTGGCCTGGTTGGAGAAGCTGTTGGTGGTCCAGCCGACCACCTTGACCAGGGACAGGTAACCATAGAGATTGCTGGCCGCCGCGGTGTTCCAAAGCACCCCATAGCCGTTGCCATTGCTGTCCACCAGGGCCATCTCCTGGGCCCGCGAGAAATTGTTGCTCAGGACCTGGACGTCCATCGTCCAGGGCGTGGTCAGGGTCTGACCCAGGTTCTTCGCGGCGGTGGCATTCCACAACACCAGCGAATTCTGGCCGGCCACCGGGGCCGGCAAGGTGGGCGAACTGCCATACCAGTAAGGATCGGCCTGCCCGTCCTGATTGACATCGTAGGATGTGGTCAGAAACGTCGAGCCGTCCAGCGCCGTACCATCGTTCTTGGTCCAGCCGGCGGCCGACGCCGCCGTCTGGTCGGCATAGCTGAAGTTATCACTCAAGATGGCCGCCGATGCCGAACCGGCCGCCACCGCCAGCAGTAACACACCCGACACCATTCCACGCCGCATCTGATTGCACATGGCCGCTCCTTTGCTAAAAAATGTCTGTCCAGACCATTACTCGGCGGCAGCCGCACGGCCCTGGGCCGGCGGTGCCGTACTGGCCCGAACCACGAGGTTCGGTGCCACCAGTTCGTGTTTCAGGGGGGTGACATCGTCCCAAAGCAGGTTCATGGCTTTCGCCGCGATGATTTCCACCGGTTGGGCTACCGAGGTCAGCGGCGGTTGTGTGAAGCGGCTGGGGCGGTCATCGTCAAAGCCGACAATCGACAGTTCTTCCGGAACCCGGATCCCCTTTTCAGCACACCAGCGCATGGCCGCCCAGGCCCCCTGATCGGTGACGGCCAGGAGCGCCGTGGGAGGCGTCACCCCGGCCCAAAGCCGGCCGATGGCCTGGTACGTGACCTCGTACGAGTTGTCCCAGGGTTTGACCCCGCAATCCAGTTCCAGGGGTGGCAGGGCGCGGTCGGCCATAAAGGCGCGATAAGCGTGCCGGCGCAAGGCCACGTTGGGATGGTTGCTGTGGTCGTTGATAAGCAAGGCGATGCGGTGATGGCCCAGATCCATCAGGTGATTCAGGGCCAGGCGGATGCCTTGTTGATTGTCCACACCGACGAAGGCATGCTCGGGCCCCATGGGGGTGTCCAGGACCACCGTCCGATAACCGCGGTCATCCAGAGCCGCCAGCAGGCGGGCGGCGGTTTCCTGTCCGCCCATCAGCACGACACGTTCCTGGGTCGGTGGGTGCTGGAGCAGGCATCGGAAGGCATCCCCCAGTTTCTCACCCCGCTCGGTGTGATAGACCGAGATGCCACATTCCACCTGGCGGCACAAACGCGAAAACTGCTCGATCAGAAGCGACCAGAAGGCCGACTCGAACGCCGGCACGAAGAAGCCCATGGACCGGTGCTGGGGACTGGTAAGAACGCTCTTGCGTACAAAACTGCCTTTGGCCACCCGTCGCTCAATCAGTCCTTCCCGGGCCAGATCGGAGAGCGCCCGGCGTACCGTACCTTGGGAAAGGCCCAGGCGTGCGATCAGCTCCGATTCGCTGAAGAATCGCTCCCCGTCATTGAAATGCCTCTCAATCAGACTCCGCAGGGATCGGCGGAGTTGGGTGTGCAGGGGACGATCATCCCCATCGTTGATGGCGATCATCTGATCCAGGATTTCTGGGGAGGTCTTCATTCTTTAATTCTTTAAAGAATACAACCAATTATCGCGTTGTCAATGAAACCTGATAAAAATCCAATTTTGCATCGATCCAGGGGGCCGGAAACCCAAGGACAGACCGTGCCCCTGAGCGGGAAAGGGCCTCTTTTCGGTCTTCGCCTGCGAACCGCAGCACCCCCCGGAGACGGGGCATCAGGCGAGGCGGGCGGCCTCTTCGAGGATGATCAGGTAGTTTTCGACAGGCATGTAGTCGGTGAGGCTGTTGCCGGTGCCCATGGCCCAATAGCCATCGGCGAAGCAGGCTTCGATTTTGCGGCGGGCATAGGCACGCAGGTCATCGGGGCTGGCACGGCAGATCATGTCCACATCCAGGCCGCCCAGGGGGGTTATGCGCTGGCCATACTGCGTTTTGAACTGTTCGACGGGGAGGATGGCCTCCTCGAAGGAGTGCTTGGCATCGATGCCGCAAGCGATGAGATCTTCGTAAACGGCACCGAGCTGGCCGCAGGAGTGGAGGATGAACGGTTTGCCGGCGGCATGAGCGATGCCGACCATTTCGCGGTAGGTGGGGAAGACGTACTTGCGTAAATCATCGGGAGAGAGAAAGGTGGCGGTGCGGAAGCCCAGATCGTCGCCCTGGCGCAGGGCCCCGACGAAATCCAGGGCGGCGATGCGGCGCAGGGCGGCGGTATGAATCTGCCGGATGCGGTCAAGAACCATGGTGACCAGTTCCGGATCATCCATCAGCAGATAGGACAAGCCCATCACGCCCAGCATGTTGGAGACCCACTCGAAGGGGCCCATACAGACGCCGGCCACCAGTTTGGCCCCCGGGGGCAGGAAGGAGGCGGCGATTTCGAAGCCCTCGAAGGGCAGGAGGTTGTCTTCGGCGGGCCAGGGGTAGCGCTGGAAATCCTCACGGTTACGGATGACGACGCGGGATTCGCTGGCGTGGCCGCCCTGGCCATGTTCGGCGGCGGGCAGAAAGAGATTGGGTGGGATCTCGATGGGGACACAGTCGAACCCCAGGCCAATCCAGAAGTCGACGTAGGTTTTCCAGTACTCCCGCGGGCTGGCGGGTTTGTGGTCCGGGGGCAGACCCATGCGACGATTACTGAACGCCTGGGAGGCGAGGTGCTCATAAAAGGGCAGATGGTCAGGCTTGCTCTGGCGGCGCAGGATCTTCAGGAACTGCTCGAAATCAGGTTGGCGTTTTTTCATGGTACGGATCTTGATGGCGGCTGGAGCTGTCCATCATACCTGATGATCCGGACACCTGACCGACCGGCCACGGCGGAAACGGGCCGAGGGCCGTGAGGAAAGGGGGCAAATGGCGGCACAAACGGCCACTAAAACACCGGCCGGGATCTCAGGCCACGCCTTCCAAGCCCAGGACTTTCATCTTCTTGTAGAGGGTGGTGCGGTTGATGTTGAGCTGGCGGGCGGTCTCCTGGCGGTTCCACTGGTTCGCTTCGAGGGCGGCGCGGATGATTTCCTTTTCCGGCTCGCGCAGGGCCTCCTCGAGCGGGGTGGGCTTCCAGCCGCCCTCCAGGGCTGTGACGTGCAGAAATCCGGCCGATCCGTTCAAAGGCCCCCCGCCCGCCCAGCCGGCGCTGCCGGCGCCCGGGGCTAGAGCCGGGTTCAGCAGCGTTTCGGGCAGGTCGGCCAGCTCAATGATCGGCCGGCGGCAGAGCACCACAGCCCGCTCCACGGCATTTTCCAGCTCGCGCACGTTGCCCGGCCAGTGATGGCGTTGAAAGGCCTCCAGGGTCTCGCGGCTGAAGCCCGTGACCGTCTTACCGGTCTCCTTGCAGTACTTTTGCAGGAAGTGGTCGGCCAGGATGGGAATATCCCCCAGACGCAGCTTCAGCGGGGGCACCTGGATGTTGACCACGTTGATGCGGTAGTACAGGTCCTGGCGGAAGGTTCCCTTCTCCACGAGTTGGGCCAGGGGCTGATTGGTGGCCAGCACAAAACGCACATCCACGTGCGTGGTGCGGGTGGAACCCACGGGCTCGAACTGTTTTTCCTGCAGGACGCGCAGCAGCTTGAGCTGCAGCGCCGGGGTGGCGCTGTTGATTTCATCGATCAGCAGCGTGCCGCCGTCGGCGGCCAGGATCTTGCCGGGCTTGTCGGCATCGGCCCCGGTAAAGGCGCCCTTGACGTGGCCGAACAGCTCGCTTTCCAGCAGCGTCTCGGGAATGGCCCCGCAGGAAAAGGTTACAAAGGGTCCGGCCCGGCGCGGGGACAGCGTATGGATGGCCCGGGCGATCATGGTTTTGCCGGTGCCGGATTCGCCTTCGATCAGCACCGTGGTGCGCGACGGAGCCACGGCCTCGACCAGATCGTACACCTTCTGCATGCGGTAGTCGGAGCCGACCAGATTGTCCAGGCCGTAGCGCTGCGAGAGCTGGCTGCGCAGGGCCTGGTTCTCATCCAGCAGGGCATGCTGGCGCAGGGCCTTGTTCACCGCGATGCGCAGCTCGTCGTCCACCACCGGCTTGGTCAGGTAGTCGATCGCACCGAGCTTGACGGCCTCAACGGCCTGCTCGATTTTGCCGAAACCCGTGACCACGATGGGGACGATGGAAGGGTGCTGCTTGCGCAATTGCTTGAGCAGTTCCATGCCGTCGCAGCGCGGCATGTTCATGTCGGCCACGACCACCCCGAAGGTCCCAGGGCCGGCCTGGCCCTGGGCGCCGACGGCCCCCGCCTCGGCCGCGTTGGCCGGGCCGATGGCTTGCAGCGCCTCGGTCCCATCGTTAGCGGTGGCAGTCTCGAAACCCTCATGGGTCAGGAAATCCGCCAGGCTGTCGGCCACAATGGGGTCGTCATCGACGATCAGGATGCGCGGGTGGGTGGACATGGAGGGCCAGGGGGTTGATTGGCTAATCGGTTGCCGGGTTGATCGGCGCGACCGGCCAGCTCAAGGTGAGTTCCGCACCGTGGGGTTGAAGGTTGCGCAGGGTGAAGGTGCCGCCGAGACTTTGGGCGATCTTCTGGCAGACGGTCAGCCCCAGCCCGTGGCCGCCGGGCTTGGAGGTGCGGCCGGGGACAGCGCGACCACCGGCATCGAGCACGGCCGGGTCCAGCCCCGGGCCATTGTCAGAGATTTGGAGCCGAACCATGGTTCCGACCAGGGTGAGATCCACGGCAATGCGCCCCGCCGGCGTGCCGGTGTGGCCGGCCAGGGCCTCGATGCTGTTGCGCAGGGCATTGATGAGGATCGGATCGAGGACCGGAGCCGGCAGACGGCCAGCGGCGGGGTCGATGCTCAGGTGCAGGGCGATGCGATTGGCCGCCAGCAGCGGCCGCATCAAGAGGATGGCCTGTTCCAGGGCGGTCTTAAGGTCCACCGCCGGGGACGGATCCGCCAGGCCCGGCCGCAGGGAGCGCGGGGCCAGCCATTGGTTGAGCAGGCGGGCCATGCGTTTGAGCCCCTGGCTGGCGGTTTCGAGGCGGTGGATGATCTCATCGTCCGCGGGCGGAGCGGTGGCCCCCTGGTTGGGGTCCGGTTCCTTCAGGCTGGCCAGGGCCAGGCCCACATGACGCATGGACGCATCCAGGAGATTGGCCAGTTCGTGGGCCATCTGGGCGGAGGACTCCGGAGCTGCCGTGGTGGTTTTGTGGTGTGCCTGCGACATACCTATAGGACATATCGACGCGTTGAAGATGTCTGTTGAGGACATGTTGCCGCCAGGCAACAGTCGTTAGGGCGCGCTCAACAATAACCTGAACAGTTGATCTACCGGGGCGTAAGCGTGTAGTTCCAGTCTCCATGGAACGCGTGGGCGGTCAAGTGCAGGGCCGCCAGTTGTTGATC
>JAJXSS010000119.1 GCA_021784455.1 Planctomycetota bacterium | reverse complement strand
TATACAGCACCCGGGGTCCGGGCTGGCGATCCAGCATGTGGCGGCAGATGCCCTGCAGCAGGTGCGTCTTGCCCAAGCCTACACCGCCGTGGATGAACAGCGGGCTGATGGCGGGCGCTTCCTCTTCCACGATTCGCAGCGCCGCGGCGTGCGCCAATTCGTTGCCCGAACCGACGATAAAGTCCTCCAGACGGTAACGCAGCGGCAGACCGCCGGTGGCGGCCGCGGCCCGCCCGGATGCCCGCCGGGCCGGGGCCGTGGGCCCCCCGGCCGGCTGCGCCACCAGCGCGATGCGCGGAGCGGCCAGCGCGGGGGCAAAGCCCGCGGGGTCCACCGTCAGACCCAGCTCGACTTCCTGCCCCACCTCCGTCTGGGCCGCCTCCTGCAGGTGCTGTGTGAAATGCCGTCCGATCCAGTCGGCGACAAAGCGGTTGGGCACCACCACCTGCAGCCGGCCGGCCTCTTCCTGCCAGTTGAACCGGGCGGTGTGGGCGAACCACATGCCGTAGCGTTGGGGCCCGACTTTCTGGGCCAGCCGGTCGGCGATGCGGGCGCAAACGGATACCTCTGAAGTGGTCGCCAGCACGATCACTCCCCTTAAGAGCTGCGGTCCCTCAACCCACGGGGACCTTATGTTTTGGAGCGCTCCAAGCAGTGAACCCGGGCGCGGAGATCAAATCCTGAAGTGGTTCCATCCGACAAACCGACGCGGCCGGCCCTGAATCTTGCCCTCATACCGGCCCCGACGGGCGACATTCCGTTGCCTGGGCCAAAACATAAATGACCTTGCCCCACCCTGCAATAGCCTTACGGCCACGGAAGTGTGAGCGCCGTGTTAACGTGCATCTTCGCCGCTGGTTACAGCGCAAAAAATTCTTATCCACCACCACCCACGCCTCCGCGGACAACGTGTGGAAAACGAAGCCCGGGCGCAGCTACCGACGTGATGGTGCCGCCCGGGTGTGGTGAAAATGCCTTGAATTAAGGGCATTTCCTTCGCATCGCCCGCTCCCGCGCCGCGGTTGCCTCCGCCGCGAGCCCGCGCCGTCGCTGGCGCCACCGATCCCCTTTTCTCGGCGCGCCGGCCCCTCGCCCTTGAGGGATTGCGCGGGGGCGGTCCCCTGGGCCAGTTACCGGAACCTCCGCCCGGCGCCGGCTTGCAAGGCCCGCGCGCCAGAATGCCGGCCATCCCCGGTCCCGCGACAGCCCCCCTGACGCCTCAGACACCCGGCGGCAGGCAACGGATCAACGCCAGTTTCCGCCCGGTGGTGCGGAACCCCACACGCTCATACAACGCCAGGGCCGGGCGGTTGGCGGCATCGACGGCACACAATACCGCACGACATCCGCGCCGCGCGGCCAGGGTTAGCCCGTGCCGCACCAGTTTGGTCCCCACTCCCCGGCCGCGGCAAGCCGGCGCCAGACCCAGGTAGACCAGTTCCAGGGCCTGCTGCTGGGGCAGTTCGTTGAGCAGCATGACCCCCGCCGGACGCTCTTCCAGCAGCACCAGGTGCCAGAGTGGGGCCTCAAACCGCCCGGTGGCCATATGCCCGTCGATGATGTCCTCAATGTGCCTCAGGCCCCGCAACTTCGGGCAGTCCAGGGTTTCCTCGTAGCTGGCCAGGATGGCCTGGGCGAACTGTTCCCGCCGCCGGTCTTCCCACGCCACCACCTGCAAGTCCGGTCCCAGATCCAAGGACCCCTTTCCGGGAACGGCACGGCCTTCCATGTACATCAACGTGGCCAGCGGCATGAACCCGGCGCTTTCGAACACCCAGGCCTGCAAAGTCAGATGGGGATCGACCAGGGCCTGCACCAGGCGCACCCGCTGCGCGTCCTGGCCGGCACAGGCGTGGTCCACCAGTTGGCCGCATACCTCCGCGTGCCGGCGATCCTGCACGGGGCAGGTGAAGGCCATGCCGGTGCGCCCCGCACACGGCACCACCATCGCGGCCGCTACCGCCCGGTCCCCTTGCCGGGCCGTCCAGATCTGGTCCAGGGCCAGGTCCTGGCCGCCGGCGAAAGTCAGAAAATGATCCACCACGGGCTCTTGCGTGCCCCAGCGCCCCGTCAGCAACAGGGCCAGCGCCTGGTAGCGGTCCTCGGCCGTGGCCTTCTGAAAGGTCACGCCGCCGGCCCCCCCCGGCGCTGGAATGGGATTAAGCATTGCCGCCATGCGACCTCCGTGCGTTCGGGCCGATCCCGACCCCTGGGCGCCACCTCGGCCAGAGCGGCAATCCGAAATTACCGATCATCGATCTGCCCATTTGCCATTTCTCCCCCACGCTTTATCATGCTCAGCGTACCCGCAATGGCCCGGCTGGAGAAGGTCTGTACACAACTTCCCGCCGGCGCCAGGGCAAGGAGTCACCCCGTGAGCCGCAAGGCACAATACCGCGCTGTGGGTCTTCTGGCCTGTCTGTGCATCGGCTGGGCGGTGGCCCGCACCTGGGCGTACCCCGTGCCCTCGCTGGTTCCCAAGAGCTGGCAACTGACTTTCACCCACGCCACGCCCCGGGCCATCGCCGTGCGCGGGCTGAACGGCCAGGTGCACTGGTACTGGTACATGACCTACAAGGTGGTCAATCACACCGGCCAGGACCAGCTCTTCGTGCCCGACATCACCATTGCTTCCGACCGCGGGGATATCGTCACGGCGGGCAAGAACGTGCCCGTCGATGTGTTCCAGACCATCAAGAAGGAAACCGGCAACACCCTGCTGGAGTCGCCGGCCCTGGTGGTCGGCAAACTGCTGCAGGGGGAAGACTTTGCCAAGGAATCCGTCGCCATCTGGCCGGCCCTGGACCATCACGTGGCCCACATCAGCATTTTTGTGGCCGGGCTCTCGGGCGAAACCGCCACCGTCAAGGACCCCGTCACCGGGCAGAAGGTGATGCTGGTCAAAACCTTGATGCTCAATTACGACACGCCAGGGCAGACCTCCAGCCCGCAGTTCAAGCCCGTCGTGCCCGCCGGCCAGCAGTGGGTCATGCGCTAATCACGTCTCCGCCACCAACACCCGCGGCAGGCCTTCATGGTCCGCCAAAACGCGCGGATTGGACAATCCGGGGCTCTGCTTAACCAAATCCAGCACGGCCGCCTTCTGCGCCGCCGCGATCTCCAGCACCAGTTGCCCCGGCCGGTCCAGCGTGGCCGGAGCTTTCGCGATCAGCGTGCGGATATAGTCCAACCCGTCCTTTCCTCCGCGCAGGGCCAGCGTCGGCTCATAGTCCTTGACGTTGGGGGCCACCTCGGCCCATTCGGCATCACTGATGTAGGGCGGGTTGCTGACCAGGTAACGCGGCTTGAAGCCCGACAGCGGCTCCAGCAGGTCCCCCGGCCGAAAGTCGATGCTGGAACTCACCCCGTGGGCCGCCGCGTTGGCTTGGGCCACCTCCAGTGCCGGGGGGCTGATATCCGTGGCCAGAACCCGGCAATTGGGCAGGTTCTTGGCCAAAGCCACCGCGATGCAGCCTGACCCCGTGGCGATATCGGCGATCAAGGGAGCATTGAAACCGGGGGTGCGCCGGCTGTGCTGGATCACGTGTTCCACCAGCGTCTCGGTGCTGGGCCGGGGAATCAACACCGCCGGCGTGACCTTGAATTGCAGGGAGAAAAACGGCGCCGACCCCACCAGGTAATCCACCGGCTCGTGCTTGCCCACACGCTCCACCAGTTCGCGAAAAGCCGCCCGCTCCAGCTCGGAGGCCGGCCGGTCCGGGTCCAGGTACAGCTTGATCCGCGGCACCTCCAGCACGTGGGCCAGCAGCATCTCGGCCGAAAGCCGCGGGCTGTCGATGCCGCGCCGGGTGAAAAAGTCCGTGGTCCACGCCAGCAGCCGCCGGGTGCTCCAGACCTCCTCGCGTTGGCGTGCCCCGCCCGACATGCCGGGGATTGTACTGGAAGGCGGGCCGCGCGGCAGATGCGATCGCCCCGGGTATGGGACCGCCGACCACCCGTTCGACGTACTGGCCCTGGCCGGACATAATCTCCTGTTTGTATGTTCCCCGCTTCCTCTTCCCAGGAAATCCATCGTGGATCAACAACTGAATCGCCGGAGCCTCCTGATCGGCAGTTCCGGACTCGTGCTTCAGGTCACGGGCGCCTTGGGCAACGCTGCCAGCCAAGGCCAACCGGTTATGGGCATTGTGTTTACCATCCTCCTGGGCGTGGGAACACTTCTCCTTATGTGGGGGTTGGCCCTCTATGCCACCGCCAAGGGGCACAGCAGTCTGTGGTGTTTGCTGGGATTCCTCAGCATCGTTGGGCTGATCGGTCTGGCCCTGCTCCCGGATCGGGCCGTCGATCGCAGTCTCGCCCAGGCGACTACCGCCCCTTCACGCACTTCGAGCCTGGCTTTCTGGGCCTTGTTCCTGTCCATCGCCAGTCTGGTCACGTGCGGCCTCACGTTCATCCTGTCCATCGCCGCCGTCATCTGTGGCCACGTTGGCCTTGTCCAGGTGAAACGCTCCGCAGGAACTATCAAGGGGCGCAGGGTTCTCCTGGTCGGCGTAATCATGGGCTACATCGGCATCGGCCTGGGGCTCATCTTCCTCATCGTGTTACTCACGCAGAAGCACAGCTAGGCGCGAGGATGCAGGCCCTCCCTGCCCCGTCTGCCGATCACCCGCAGACGATGATCCTCTACAATGGCGGCATGTGGACCGCCCAAACCGCCACCGACTGCCGCCGCTTGCGCCGCGCCCTGACCGGCACGGTGGCCTTCGTGCCCACCATGGGGGCCCTGCACGAGGGCCACGCCTCCCTGATGCGGCACGCCGCCTCCCTCGCGGACCACGTCCTGGTCAGCATCTTCGTCAACCCCACTCAGTTTGGCCCCCACGAGGATTTCGCCAAGTACCCCCGGAAGTTGCCCGAGGATCTGGCGCTGTGCGAACAAGCCGGCGTCGCCGGCGTCTTTGCCCCCACCGTCGACGCCATGTACCCCCCCGACACACCCGAGTGCATCGTCGAGGTCCCCGCCCTCGCCGCCGACCTGGAAGGCGCCCTGCGCCCCGGCCATTTCCGGGGGGTCTGCCGCGTGGTGGCCAAGCTCTTCAACATCGTCCAGCCCGAGGCGGCCTGCTTTGGGCAGAAGGATTACCAGCAGTGGAAGGTGATCCAGGCCATGACCGCCGATCTGCTCCTGCCCATCCGCATCGTGGGCTGCCCCACCTGCCGCGCCCCCGATGGCCTGGCCTTAAGCAGCCGTAACGCCTATCTGTCTCCCGAAGCCCGCGGCCGGGCCGTGGCTCTGTACCGGGCCCTGGAATCCGCCCGCCATCTGGTGGCCGACCTGGGGGAAACCGATCCCGCGGTGGTGGAGGCCGCCATGCGCCAGGTGCTCGAAAGCCATCAATTCACCGTGGACTACGCCGTGGTGCGCCACCCCCAGACCCTGGCCCGCCTCGATTGCCTAGAACCCGCCCTGACCGGCGGCGTGGTGGCCCTGATCGCTGCCCGCACCGCCGGGGTGCGCCTGATCGACAACCTGCTGATCGGCGCGGACTGAAAACCGCGCAGCAGCCGCAGCAAACCCGGAAACCGCAGGAACCCAAGACCAGGGATTCCTTCCGCCCCTCTGAATCTTCGATTTCTGCCATTCCGGCGGTTCCGGTGGTTCCTGCGCTTCTCTCCCCGCGTTACACTTTCCCCATGCACATCGCCCTGCTGGCTGATGGCTTGTGGCTCAATCAGGAACTGCCGCTCTTGGGCAGTCTGGTGCAGGGGCTGACCGGCCAGGGGGTGCAGGTGACGCTGATTACCGGCCAATCGTCTCGGGAAACCGCCTCCGCCCTGGAGTGGCCGGTCACCGGCCTGAGCTTTCCCGACAGCCGCTGGGCCCGCTCCCGGCGCGGCCACGTGGCGGATCTGGCCCGCCCCTTGCGCCCCGCGGCAGTCGACGTGATCCACGCCCTCAGCGGCGCCCTGTGGGAGGGCGCGGTGGATCTGGCCCAGGCCCTGGGGGCGGCCACCGTGCTGGCCGCCTATGCCTCCGACGATCTGCCGCATCACGACCGTCTCTGGCCGGCCCTTCCGCCCGACAGCCGCCTGGCCGTGGCCGCCGCCAGTGTACCCCTGGTGGAAGCCCTGCGCCGCCAAGCCGGGCCTCGCATCAGCGTGGAATGGCTGCCGCCCGGCCTGGCGCGCTCCGCCGCCCCCGCCGTCCAGGGCCCGCCGCCCCAGGCACCGACCGCACCCCCCGCCACCGATCCGTCCGCCCGCACCGTCTGCCTGGGCGTCGCCGCCAGTGGTCTGGTGGACGGCCATCTCATGAGCGCCCTGCAGGGGCTGCGCCGCGTCTGCGAGGCCCATCCCGATCTGCAGTTGTTTTTCGATACCGGCGGTGATGACCCCCACGGCCTGTGGCTGACCCTGACCGAACTGGGCCTGTCGCGTTGTGCCAACCTCGTACCCCAGCGCCCGCAACGCGGCAACCTGCTGCTTTCGGCCGACGCCCTGCTCTACCCCCAACCCCTGGGCCGCGTACGCAGCCTGCTGCTGGGCGCCTTGGCCCGCGGCCAGCCGCTGCTGGCCGGCGCCGATCCCTGGCTGGATTGCCTGATCCCCGACGAGACGGCCTGGGTCATCCACCACCCCGCCGCCGGAATCTGGCACGAGACCCTCGAACACCTGATCGCTCAACCCGAGGCCGCCGGCCAGCTCGGTCAGCGGGCCCGGGCCTGGATCTGCCGCCACGACCGGCCGGCCGACCAGACCACGCGATTGCTCGACCTTTACCAGCGTCTGACCCCGCGCACCATCCCCTTCCCCGCGGTGCGGTAGACGCGGCCATGCCCCGCCCGCTCGGCGGTCCGGCATCCCAGGTCGCGCCTCGCCCTGGCTATACCGCCCACCGGCCCCGGACCGCGCCGCCCGCGACCCGCGGCGCTGCCCCCCTCACACCTCGTCGCGAAATTCCACAATCTTCGTCCGCGTCTTGTCGTAGATGGCCAGCTTCCCGGGCTTGTCGTTCTGCCGGGCCAGCTTGTGCGAGCCATCGCAGAATGGCAGGTTCTGCGACAGACCGCACTGGCAGATCCAGGCACTGTCGGCCTGGGGCTTGACTTCCACGGGACCGGTAGCTTCGTGACGCACGAGACGGGCCATGCGGAGCTCCTTTCCGGCCGGGGTGAAATTGCCGGCCGATCGCATCAATCATAGCCTCCTGTTCCAACATCCGGCCGCGCCGCGTTATAGTAGTGGCCTTCGTTGGAGACGAACCTTGCGCAGAAGCCGACGCCCTCTCATCATCGCCTCGCGGACCAGCAATCTGGCCCGGGCCCAGGCCCAGATGGTGGCCCAGCAACTGGCCGCCCTCGACCGCACCCTGAAGATCGAGTTCCGCTGGATCGAATCGGAAGGCGATCAGAAGGCTGATGGACCCCTGGCCGACGCCGGCGGCAAAGGCCTCTTCGTCCGCGCCATCGAGCAGGCCATCCTCAGCGGCCAGGCCGATCTGGCCGTGCACAGCCTCAAAGACCTGCCCGTCACCATGACCCCGGGGCTGACCCTGGCCGCCATCGGCCGCCGCGCCGATGTGCGCGACTGTCTGGTCTCCAGCGCCGGCTGGTCCACGCTGGATCAGATCCCCCCCGGTGCCCGTCTCGGCACCGCCAGCCCGCGCCGCGCCGCCCAGCTCCTGAATCGCCGGCCGGACCTTCAGATCCAACTGCTGCGCGGCAACGTGGAAACCCGCCTGCGCAAGGTGCTGGAGGAAAAAACCGTCGAGGCCACCCTCATGGCCGTCGCGGGCCTGGTCCGCAGCGGCCACGCCGAGCACGCCGCCCACCCCTTGGACCCGGCCGTCATCCTGCCCCCGGCCGGGCAAGGGTGCCTCGCCCTGCAGTGCGCCCTGGATGATCACGTCACCCTGCGCCGCACCATGCCGCTGAATGATCCGCTGGCCGGCACCGTGGTTCACGCCGAACGCCAGTTCGTCGCTGGCCTGGGCGGCGATTGCCACGCCGCCCTGGCCGTGCTGGTGGAGGCGGTGGATGTCGCCGGCACCGACCGGGCCAGCGCCTCCCGCCAGGACCGCGGAACCCCGCACTACCGGCTGCGCGGGCGCGTGCTCAGCCCCGATGGCCGGCGCGTGCTCGAGGTGGATGAAATCGCCGCCATCCGTCACGTGGGCAAGATGGTCAAGCGCGCCGTGGCCGATCTCAAAGAACGCGGGGCCCTGGATCTCCTGGCCACCGGCAAATCCGCCGCCGCACCCGCCGCCCATCCGTCCTTGTAGGTTCGGCCCTGGCCGAACGTCTGGACTCAGGCTTGTCCCCGACATGCACGTATAATTGCTGTAGGCGATCTTCTGTCCAAGGAAGTTGACCATGAAGGGTTTCGACCGCATCACGTTTGATCCTGCGGTCATGGGCGGCAAAGCCTGCATCCGCGGCCTGCGCGTGACCGTTGGCACCATTGTCGGCCTGGTCGCGGTCGGCCGCAGCCGCGAGGAAATCCTTCACGCCTATCCCTATCTTGAGCCCGACGACATCACCCAATCGCTCGCCTACGCCGCTTGGCGGCTTCAAGAGCAGGACCTACCCCTGGTGGTCGGATGACCCTTCGTATCCTGATCGACATGAACCTCTCTCCCGATTGGGTCCCCTTCCTGCAGCAGCACGGATACGAGGCGGTCCATTGGTCCACCGTCGGCGATCCCCGCGCCACAGACCAGAAGCTTTTTGCCTGGGCTCGGGACAAGCACTACCTGATCTTCACCCATGATCTGGATTTCGGAACCGCCCTGGCCCTGACCCACGCCCAAGGCCCCAGCGTGGTGCAAGTCCGTGGCCAAGACCTTCTTCCCGATCATCTGGGCCCCATCGTGCTCGCCGCACTCCGCCAACATGCCCCTGTCCTGCAGTCCGGCGCCTTGGTGGTCGTAGACATATCACGAACACGGGTCCGCATCCTGCCCATCCAATGAGCCGGCCGCGCCAAACGCGCCCGATTGGAAATCTGATTCGCCGGGGGGGGTGTTCATGGGAAGCGTTCGGGCGGGGTGGACGGACCCGCGGGTGGGGGGGAGGGTTGCCTCTTGTCCTCACCAAAATGCCCAATGTCCGTCTATCCGGCCCCTGTTGGAGTCAGAAAAACATCGAACGGTTGTGCGAGATCAAGGCGGCCGATCCCGGCGAGGTTTCGACTCTGGTCTCTATGTCGGCCTCGGTTTTCGCAGCCAGATCGACAGATTAACCTTCCCGATAATGGCCTCCAGCGACTCCATCCCCGTTGCCGCAAATTCGTATCCTTCGCCGGCCTCTTTGCAGGTGATGTTCAGAAACACCGCCTCATGCCCGCGATCCTTGCTCCACTGGCGACAACGGGCGATCTGGTCAGGCGTAAACGGCATGGCGGGTTCGACTTCTTCGATGTGCGCTCGCACCCACTGGTCCACCACACGTTCACCAACCTCGATGAACCCGAAGGGCAGCTGCTGCGAGCCATCCGCATTTCCATACCGAGTTAGGTCAAAGCCAGCCCCGGCCAATGCCATGGCGAATGCAACAATACCGATGTGCTGACCTGCAAACCGATCCTCCGCAGCCATTGAGGCGAGTTCGCATTCCTGATTACGGAGTTCCGAATCCTTCGCTACGCTGTCGGTCCAGGACTCCGGGATATGCACTTCCTCCAGCGGGTGGCCCTGCAACCACAGAACGCCGCGGATACTGTTGCCCACGCAAGGACTGTAACCCTTCAGTACATGCTTGGATGCATAGAGGTACAGTTCGATGCTTTCACTGGAGCCCAGGGCGAAGCGAACCCGCATCTGGCACAGCGGGTCATCCTCCCAGGCAACGTACTGGACTTCGTCCACCACGGTCTGAAATTCGGCATCGCCAGCCCCGCCCCTGGGGAACAGCGTCCGCAACTCCGCGATGGAGATGTCCACGTGCGTGATCTGGCTGACATCGGCGTTTGGATCATCTTTGAGCACACGCCGGCGTTCCATGTCCAGCATCGGCCCCCTGTCAATCTTGATGATCGTCTCCGGAACCGGTTCTAGCACGTAGGCGAGGGCTGCCAGCGAGAATCTAAACTTCCGGCCGCTCCGATACA
>JAJXSS010000118.1 GCA_021784455.1 Planctomycetota bacterium | reverse complement strand
GGCCCGCGGGGTTCCGGAACCGGGCACGGTGTGTTTTGGGGGGCTGGGCCTCAGGGGGCGCTGCCCCCCGGGCGGGATGGAGGGGGGGGGGGTGGCGGGGGGGGGGGGGCGGGGCGGGCTACGGTAAGGGCCAGACCGTCGTAGGAGGGGCGCACGGTCGGGGGCAGTTCGGCTTCCAGGGCCGCGTGGCTGATATCGTGGGCGATGTGCGTGAACCAGGTCATGCGGGGCTTGAGGCGGTTGGCCTCGCCCAGAGCCTGCTTGACCGTGAGGTGGGTGGGGTGGGGTTCGTACCGCAGGGCGTCGATAATCAGCACATCCAGCCCGGCCAGGAGTTCAGCGCTGGCGTCGGGAATGGCCGAGACATCGGTGCAATAGGCCAGCGCGCCGCCGCGCGACCCTGGTTTCCCGGCCATTGCGGGGGCATCGGGCAGGTCGATGCGAAAACCCAGGATGGGCAGGTGCCCGTGCATCAGGGGGATTGGTGTCCAGGTGGCGCCATAGAGATTCAGGGGTTGGCCGGTCTCCAGGGTGTGCGGCACGAGCGAGGCCACGAAGGACTGGTTGACGTTGCGGTGGGGTTCAAAGATGTACCAGAAGGCGGCCTTGAGCACCTCGAGGGTGCGGGCATCGGCATAGATGTCGATGGGGGCGTGCATGACGGCGTTGAAGCGGCGCAGGTCATCGAGGCCGAAGATGTGGTCGGCGTGGGCGTGGGTGTAGAAGACCCCATCAATGCGGGAGACGCGGTGGCGGATCACCTGCAGGCGAAGTTCGGGAGCGGTGTCAATGATGATACTGCGGCGCCGGTGGTCGGAGGGAGTGATGTGGGCGGTGTCGAGGGGGGACAGAGCATGGGACGGGTCGTGGGCGCCGACGGCAGGGGATTTCAGAGTTTTGATGTCCGGTTTCGGATCTGGCGTCGCGACAGGGTCCGGCCAGGACACCAGGATGCTGGGGCGGCTGCGCTGGTCGCGGGGATCGCTGGAGCGGCACACGGGGCAGTCGCAGCCGATCATGGGGATGCCGGCGCTGGTGCCCGTGCCGAGGAAGAGAACTTCGAGGGACATGAGAGCATTCTAGGGGAATTTCGAATTTTGATTTTCGATTTTCGAGCGGAGGGGGCCCCCGGCGCCGGCGCGCGGCCATCGGCGGAAGGCCCACCAGGTCGGTACCGGAGGAACCGGCGGCCGGTACAACAGATGGGGTGGACGACATCCGTTCTCGGATCCTCTCCGCCGCTAATTGCTGGATTTATCCACTGGACGAGGCGGTACTCGAACTGCTACGGCCGGGGCTGGTGATTCACGGCGCCATCATGGTTGCCACCGGCCTGGTCTACCGCGATGTGATTCATCGTCTTTCCCCGCTTATCACACGCGACCAAGCGATTACGGATTCCCGCTTGATCGATGTCGCTTGGCAGGTAAACAGGCATGCCTGGCCGACTGGCCTACCCCAGTCACAGTCGCCCCTTGACCCATCCTGCCACGGCCGCCGCGCCGTCCGCCGGCCGGGTGGCCCGCATCTGTTCGGCCATCTGGTAGCGCTGGGAGGCGTTGGTGATGAGGGCTGTCAAGCGCGGGCCGAGTTTGCGGGCATTGACGGTGGGGTCGATCTCATCCAGCATGAGGATGGCCATGCCGGTGCGGGTCAGGGGCTCGGCGTTGAGTTTCTGATGCTGGTCGCGATGGTAGGGGTAGGGGTAGAAGATGGTGGGCACGGCGTTGGCCCAGACTTCGGCCACGGAATTGGCGCCGGCCCGGCTGATGGCCAGGGTGGCGCTGGCCCAGGCCAGGCCCATGGTGTCGCAGAAGGGCAGGACCTTGGCCGGTATGCCGGCGGCCTGGTAGGCCGCGATCAGGTCTTCGCGGTCCTTGTCTCCGGACAGATGCAGCATCTGCCAGCCGGCCAGCACCTTGCGGGTCTGGCTTTGACCGGCCAGTTCCACCATCATGCGATTGATCGTGCTGGCCCCCTGCGATCCGGCGGTGATCAAGAGCGTCTCGCGCTCGGGGTTCAGGCCCAGTTGCCGGCGGGCGGCTGCCTTGTCGGCCGGGCCCAGGGCGCTCTGCCGCAGGGGCAGGCCGATCGCCTCGGCATCGGGGATCGCCGGGGAGGCATAGGCGGTGAACACCTTGGAGGCCTTGGCGGCCAGGTAGCGATTGGCCTTGCCGGGGACGGCATCCAGATTCACCAGCGCGGCGGGGATGCGCAGGCGGCGGGCGGCATCCACGGCCGGGCCGGAAACGAACCCGCCCGTGGCGACCACCGCCTTGACGTTCAGTTGCTGGAGGACCGCGGCGACCATCCGTGAGCTTTCGTGGAAGGCCTGGTAGATGCCCGGCCAGAGCCAGGGCTTGATCGAGAGCGGCCGGGCGGGCAGGGCCACATAGGCCAGGGTGTGGCTGGCGAGAATCTGGGTGTCCAGCGGCCGGTTGGACACCGCGAAGACGGCGTTTGCCTCTGGGATATGCTTCTTCAGCCGTTCCAGGATGGCCAGATTGGGGAAGATGTGGCCGCCCGTGCCGCCACCGGCGAAAAGGACGGTGGGCGGGGCCGGCGAAGGACTGGGGGTGGCAGTCAAGGGAGCACTCACAAAGTAGGTTCGGTTCTGGCCGGACGTCTTAGATCCCTGAGGCCGGTCCGGACATTCGGACAAGATCGGATTTACGAAGCGTTCGGCCAGGGCCGAATCTGCGTGCTACGCGGGGGCCAAGGTCGGCCCCTGGGCCGGCTGTTCGGGCATCTGTTCTTCCTCACAGATGGCCCGGTCGATTCCGCACACCAGGCCGATGGCAAAGGCCGTAACGATCCAGCCGGTGCCGCCGGAAGAGACCAGGGGCAGGGCGATGCCCTTGGTCGGAACCACATCGGTCACCACGGCCATGTTGATCAGAGCCTGCAATCCCACGGTCAGGGTCACGCCCAAGACCACCAGCTTGCCGAAAGGGTCCTTGCAGCGCCGCACGATGGACAGGCCCACCCACAGGAAGGTGAGGTACAGCAGAACCACCAGGATGGCCCCGATGACCCCCAGTTCCTCACAGATCACGGCGAAGATGAAGTCGGTCGTATCGGAAGGCAGATAGCCGAACTTCTGCATGCTGTTGCCGGGTCCGCGGCCCCAGGGGCCGCCCTCGGCAATCGCCACCAGTGACTGGATGATCTGGTAGCCCGTGCCCCGGGCGTCGGCAAAGGGGTTCAGGAAGGAGGTCAGACGGGCCCGGCGGTAGGGGCTGTGGATGATGGCCAGGACCACCCCGCCGGCGGCCGGGGGAACCATCAGGACCAGGTGCCACCACCGGGCCCCACCGGCCAGCAGCAGAATCACGGCCACCCCCGCGATCAGGGCGGCGGTTCCCAGGTCTTCCTTGACGATGATCAGGCAAGCGATTGCCAGCAAGGCCAGCGCCGGCAACAGCCCGCGGCCAAAATGATGCATCTGATCGCCGCGGGAAACGCACCACCAGGCGATCACGAGGATCATGGCCCACTTGACCAGTTCGCTGGGTTGAAAGGTGACGGTGAGCGGCCAGCCGGCCGGCCCCAGGCGCAGCCAGCGCCGCGCCCCGTTAATCTCGGCGCCCACGTGGGGCACCATGGCCAGCACCACCAGGGCCAGAGAGAGGACCATGACCCAAACCAGGGGGTTGTTCCAGCCGTGGTTGCGGGCCAGTTCACGCACATCAAAGCGGCTGGCCAGGAACATGGCCGCCACCGCCAGGGCGGCGTACACCGCGGTGCGGATCAGGGCCGGGGATAACCACGGGTTGGGGGCCGGGTCCCCCACCCGCATGGAAGCCGAATGAACCATCACCACGGCCAAGCCCAGAAGAGCCATGACCACGAGTTGGAGTATCTGACCAGCGCGCAGCATGACAAAGATTATCGGCCAGAGGCTCGACAATGGGTTAATAGGTTGCCTGGCGCGCTGGACGAGAGCGACGGCGGGCGCGGCGGGCCACGGCGCATCAATAACCGAGCCACCAGTTAACCGGTGGACCAGTCAGTCAGGGGCAGCGCAGCACATCGCGCGGCCGGGGGACCGGTCGGGCGATGGGAACTTACTGGGGCGGGTTGTGGCCGAACAGGTGAGGGGGTCACCCATCCCCGGAAGCCGGCCTTCGGCAGTGCGAGGCTTATTCCATTGCGATGGCTTGCTCGGGGCAGGCGCCTTCGCAAGCCTGGCAGTCGATGCAGGCATCCTTGTCCACTTCGGCCTTCTGATCGCCGTTGACCTTGATGGACTCGTTGGGGCAGGCTTCTTCGCAGCTCTTGCAACCAGTGCACTTTTCCTTGTCTACAACCGCAGGCATTGTCGCTTCCTTTCTTTTAAAGATTTTAGGACAGAGAACTATTCTAATATAGGCTGGGACGGAAGGCAAGCAACTGGGACTTCACAAGTGGGTGAAGGCAAGGTATCGGTATTGATATGATCATATTTGCCGGCACTTGGGCATTAGGGACGGTCTGGGCGGCCTGGCCCGAGGCTCACGCAGGTTTGCTGGCGGCGGGTATGCTGGCCCAGGAACCGGGCCGACCACCATGACCTCGTGGGCCGGGGCGGTATCATCCCCATCCGATGGGCACCAAAGAAGATCCCGGACCTGATTGGCAGCAGTGAGAATTGCGTTCATGGCTCAAGAGCTCCCTGGTGTTACTCTGTTTCCTGGCGGCGTCGAGGTGGTGGCCGAGCCGGGCGACCAGCGTGGCAACCGCTGGCCGGCGGAATGGGTGCGCTATGATGATCCCCTGACGGGGCGCCGGGTGACGCGTTTCACCTCTTCACGGGGTACCGATCAGCATCCTTATTTCACCGGGCCAGCCGTGACCGCGGATGGCCAGCATCTGGTCTTTATCAGTGATCGCACGGGCAATCCCAACATCTTTGCTCTGGACATGGCCAGCGGCCAGATCGTGCAACTGACGGACAATCGCTACGGTGTCCTGCGGCAGTACGTGTTTCCCTGGGGCAATCGCACCGGGCTGGGCAAATCTTCGGTGGTGCTTCACCCGGGGACGGGCCACGTGTACTTCATGCAGGGGCGGCAGGTCCGACGGGTCCATGCCGGTACGGGCGAGCAGAAGGCCATCGCCGAGCTGCCGCCGGGGTGGGTGACGGCGTTTACCCACGTGTCGGCGGATGATCGGTTCTTGTGCGTGCCGCTGGTGCCCGAGGAGGCTTTTGCCGAGTCGGCCGAGGCGGGGCTGGCGACCCACGGCCGGAGCATGCTGCGGACCTGTGCGCGGGTGCGGGAACTGGGGCTGATGTCGGAATTGTGGGTGGTGGCGACCGATGGGAGCAGCCAGTCGGTTTGGGCGCGGCAGAACAGTTGGATCACGCACGTGCAGTTCCGGCCGACGGAGTCGCGCTACCTGCTGTTCAACAACGAGGCCATCGGCGAGGCCCCCGGCGGGCAGCGCATCTGGATGTGCGATGGACACACGGGAAACGTGTGGAAGATCCGTCCCGAGCCGCCGGACCGGCGGCACTGGAACTGCCACGAGATGTGGACGGCCGATGGCAGCCGGATTCTGTATCACGGGACGGGATTGCACCCGGAAAGCGGGCAGTGGCTGAACTTCTTCGGCTTTGCCGATCTGGAAGGCACGCACTACCAGGAATGCTTCCTGAAGCCGGACGAGGCCAGGGGGTACGGGCACTTCGCCGAGCATCCCACGGCCGGCCACGTGTTTTGCGATGGATACTACGGCGATTCGAAGCTGATCACGGAGGTCTGGCCGGGAGAGGACGGGTATGCCCGCTGGCGGCCGGTCTGCCGCCATGATTCGAAGTGGATTTACCAGGATGATCACCCGCATCCCCTCTACGCCCCGAATCCGGGGATTTTGATCTACAGCTCGTCGGCGGAGGGAGTGGGGAATGTGTACGGGGTGGAGCTGTAAACGCGGTCGGTGGATCAGAGTGAGGGAAGCCCGTTGCGCGGGCGTGGAGTCGCCGGCGCAGCTACCTCATTCCGAAGTGCCGTCTGGAGTTTCGAAGGGGCAGGGGAATCAGCCGCCAAGTTCGACGCAGCGTTGGCGGTAGTAGAGGTAGTTTTCGTAAGGTGTTTCGGCCGGGACGGAGTGGTCGTGCATGGGAATGTAGCCGCCGCGCCGGCGCATGGGTGGGATGATGGCCTCAAGCATGCGATCGATCGCTTCTTTGCCCTGAACCAGCACGCGTTTGTCGATACCTCCGCGCAGGACCAGATTGGGGTACTCTTTGCCGATCTCGACCACATCACAGCCGGCCGCGACCTCGAAGGGACTCATGACGTCGAGCGCGATGTCCTTCATGTACACGGGGATGGTCGGCCGGCAATCGCCATCGGTGTCGATCTGGACATACAGGTGCCGCGTGCGGTCGAGCTGCCGGCGGCGCAGATTCGTCAGGAGCTGCTGGTAGTAGGGGATAAGGAACCGGCGCATCATGTCGGGCGAGATGAGCGGGCCGTGGTTGTAGCAGATGTCCTCAGCGAAAAAGATTTCATCGAGCGTGATGTGCTGCTGGTGGCGGGCGATGATGGCATCGGCCAGTTCGAACCAGGCCTGCATGCAGGCCTGGATGAGGTCCGGGTCATCATGGAACTTGTACAACAGTTCCTCCGGGCCCATGAGGCTGCGCAGGTACATGTAGCCGCCGATCAGCCCCTGGGTGATCATCTGCCCCCGCGCCGCGGCGGCTTTGGCCTGGACCATGCGCTGATCCAGGCCGGCGAACCGGGCCTCGGTGGCCGGGTTCAGCCGCCAACGCACATTATCCTCCCAGGTGCGCCGGTCTTGGACGGGGTGGGTGAGATATTCGGGCATGAAGCCCTGGCGGCGGCCCTTGAAATACAGGACCAATCGGCCCGCCGCGTCCTGTTCCACCTCGGTGGCGCCGCGGTCTTCGACGATTTTGACTTCGAAGGCGGGTGCAAAGGCGGCTTCGCACCAGCCGAGCCGGCCCAGGCCGAAATCACCACCGGGCTCCAGAAGGAACAGATCGCTGCGGGCGACATTCTCAGGCATACCCTGCTTCTTCCAAGCCTCGAGGGTGCCTTCCATGAAGCCAAATTCCTGACGCAGCAGCGGCGCATCGGGGGTCAGGGCATAGGTGTCGCGGCGTTTGCGGGCGGCCGGGGACATCTGGTCGCGAGGCACCAGCGCATGGATGCCGTCGCAGGCGGGAGTCTGAAGCCTCGGGGCAGTGATCGGGGGACTTCCTGGGGGCGGGGCTGGCGCTGGCATGGGAGGGGTCCTGTACTACGAGCCGCCGATTTCGTGGATGGTATCGTACAGAGCCACGATGTTTTCCGGGGGTGTGATGGCCTGGATGTTGTGGCAGGGGGCACAGATCCAGCGGCAGTTCGCGAACAGGGCCACATTTTCGTGCACCTCGCGCCGCACATCCTCCACCGTGCCAAAGGGCAGAGTCTGCTGGTTGTCCATGGCCCCATGGAAGATGATGTGCCGGCCGAAATCGCGGATCAGACCCTGGCGTTCCATGCCGGGACAGCGCCACTGGATGGGGTTGAGGATTTCGATGCCCACGATGTCGATCAGGTCGGGCAGGAACACGCGGGCCGAGCCATCGGTGTGGTAGAAGATGTGGGCGCCGAAGGAGCGGGCCAGATCGGCCATTTTCTTCTGATTGGGGCGCAGGAAGCGGCGGTAGGTTTCCAGACTCATGAGGGGGCCCGTCTGGCTGCCCAGATCCTCGGCCACGTAACAGTAGTCAATACCGCCGTGGCCGGCGGCCTGCAAGATGCGGCGGTTGACTTCGTAGTGGACATCGAAGATGTGTCCGAAGATGGCATCGGCGATGTCCGTGCTGACCAGGAGGTCTTCGTAGGCCTGCTCCATGCCGCGCAGAGAACAGTAGAGCAGGAAGGGCTCAAAGCCCGGGCCCGAGACGACGTGGCCGGCGGCGCGGAGCGAGGCGGCGTGCCGGGGGATGCCCGCGTAATCGAAGTCATCGGGTTCGGGCCAGCGGTGGGCATGGATATCCTGGACGGTCTGGGCCCCGGCCAGGGGATGGACCACCGCCTCGCGGTAAGCGCCGCTGCCGTAGTTCACGTGGCGGTAGCCGATGCCCCACATGTCCGAATCGGGGGGCAGCGGGCGCGTGTAGCGGGCGCCGGCGCCGCGTGGCCGGTCGATGTGCAGGCGGGCGCAGACGGCATCATCGTCCGCCAGGCCCAGGTGGGCCCGCAGTTTGGCGCTAAATTCGCCCGTGGCCCAATAATCGGTGGGGATGCGGTCGGGGGTCTGACGATCGAAGAGGGCTTGCCAGCGCTGGCGGGAGGTCATGGGGAATCTCTGATCCGGGATTTCTGATTTCTGATCTCGACGTACCATACGCGAAGCTGAAGGAACCCAGAGTAACTTCCGGGGGCGGTCGTGACATGGATGAATTGGACAAAGACATGAATGGATGGTGCGGTCTGATGAGGCGGGCCGCCCGCGGCCATCGCCCCGTGTCCGCGGGCGGGGAGGTGGCGCTGCTGGCGCTGGCCCTGTTGCTGGCGGCCTGCGGGCGCCCTGAGCCCATGGGCCCCGGCGCAGCCCCCCCGCAGTGGCGGGCCCTGTTCCCGGGGATCCAAGAGTGTTCCGTCACCATCCACGGGGCGCAGGCCCTGCGCGTGCACGCGCTCAAGATTGACTTGAGGCATCCGGGCCTGAAGTTTGTGGTAACCCCGCCGCCATCCGGGGGCGGGGCCATGGTTCGCTCCATGCGCGTCAGCACCTTTGTTGAGCGTTTCCATTGCCTGGTGGCGATCAATGCCACGCCCTTTGGGCCCGAAGTCGATCGCGAAGGCCGGCCGCAGGTGGTGTCGGGCCTGGCCGCGGCCGACGGGAAGGTCTACGCCCGGCCTCCCAACAACACCTGGGGCGTGCTCTTGATCGGCCGGGACAATGGGGCCCGGATTGCCACGCCGCCCGTGGATCTGGCGAAAGTCTGGAACGCCGTGGGCGGCTTTGGGCTGCTGCTGAAGGACGGGGTGAACGTGGGGGCCAAGGATGCCCGGTACCCGCGCACGGCCGTGGGCCTGTCGCGGGATGGGCGCTGGATGTACTGGCTGGTCATCGACGGGCACCAGCCGAACTTCAGCATCGGTGCCTCGACCTGGACCACGGCCCGCTGGCTCCAGTGGCTGGGCGCCTGGCAGGGCCTGAACCTGGATGGTGGGGGCTCGAGCACTCTGGTAGTGGCCGACGGTAAAGAGGGGCCGGTGGTGCTCAACTGCCCCATCAACAGCGGCATTCCCGGAACCCAGCGGCCGGTGGCGGTGTGCCTGGGGGTGACGGAGGACACCGCACGATGAACCGGATCGGTGTGGAGCACGTGACCAAGGATTTTCCGGCCGTGCGGGCCCTGGAAGACGTGACCCTGGGCTTCGCCCCCGGAAGGGTGCACGGCTTGGTTGGGGAAAATGGGGCCGGCAAGAGCACGCTCATGGCTATCCTGGCGGGGCTTCAGCAGCCCACCACCGGCACGGTGGTGATGGAGGGCCGGCCGGTCGTGCTGCACGGGGCCCACCAGGCCATCGGCCGCGGGGTGGCAATGATCCACCAGGAACTGAACCTGGTGGATGACCTGAGCGTGGCCGAAAACATTTGCCTGGGGCGCGAGCCCCGGCGCCTGGGGCTCATTCGCCGCCGACAGCAGGAGCAAATGGCCCGGGCGGCCTTGGAGGAACTCAAGTTCAGCCTGCCCACGGGAGCCCTGGTGCGGAACCTGTCCATCGCCCAAAAGCAAATGGTGGAGATCGCCAAAGCCGTGGCGGCCAGCGCATCCGTGCTCATCATGGATGAGCCCACAGCCGTGCTGTCGGAGCATGAGAAAGAGGCCCTGTTCGCCTTGATCGGCCGGCTGCGGGCAGGGGGGATCACGGTCATCTATATCTCGCACCACCTGGCCGAGGTGCTGGCCCTGTGCGACCCGATCACCGTGCTGCGCGATGGCCGGGTGGTGCGTACGGTGGGAATCGAGGAGTTTGCGGCCCCGAGCGGCGTGAGTCGCCAGTCGTCGTTGGCTTCACCCTCACCCTGCCCTCTCCCAGAGGGAGAGGGGAAGCTTCCGGGGGCGGGGGCGCACTGGCTTCC
>JAJXSS010000117.1 GCA_021784455.1 Planctomycetota bacterium | reverse complement strand
ATCTGGATGGCCGCCCGCCCGGAGCCAAGCCCTACACCCTGATGGACTATTTCCCCGATGCCACCAGCGGCCAGTACCAGGGCGATTACCGCCACCGCGGACCGGAAGAAGTCGGAAGGAAGGTCGACAGATCGCAACAGCCAGACCCCAAAGGGGCTCGGGTCGAGGGTATAGAGTCTGGCCAGACCCCAGACCCTAGCCACCAGAACCCATTCGCGGGTTGGTTGCTGTTCATTGATGAAAGTCATGTGACACTGCCGCAGATTCGCGCCATGTACCACGGCGACCAGAACCGCAAACAGGTCTTGGTCGAGCACGGCTTTCGCCTGCCCAGCGCCCTGGATAACCGCCCCCTGCGCTTCGAAGAGGTCGAACGCATCTGGCCCCAGACCGTCTTTGTTTCCGCCACTCCCGGGCCTTATGAACTGGAACATTGCGGGGGGGCGGTGGTGGAGCAGATTATCCGGCCTACAGGCCTCGTGGATCCGGTGATTGAGGTGCGCCCGGCCGCCAATCAGGTGCCGGACCTGCTAGAGGCCGTGCGGGCCCGTACCGCGCAGGGCGAACGCACGCTGATCACCACGCTGACCAAGCGCCTGGCCGAGGATCTGGCCACCTATTTCGCCGACCAGGGAGTCAAGTGCCGCTATATGCACGCCGACATCCAGACCCTGGACCGCGTGAGCATCCTGCGTGAGCTGCGCGAGGGCATATTTGAGGCCCTGATCGGGGTGAACCTGCTGCGCGAGGGGTTGGACCTGCCGGAGGTATCCCTGGTGGCCATCCTCGATGCCGACAAGACGGGATTTCTACGCAGCCCCACCAGCCTGATCCAGACCATCGGCCGGGCCGCTCGCAACGTCAACGCCACGGTCTACCTGTACGCTGACACCGTCACCCCCGCCATGCGTCAGGCCATCGACGAGACCGGCCGGCGGCGTCAGAGGCAGATCGCCTTCAACCAGGAGCACGGGATCACGCCCCAGACCATCAAGAAGGAAATACGCCGCGGCATCGAACTGCAGGTGCGTGCCTTCCGCACTCTGCAGGAGGCTGTCGGCGCGGATGAGAAGGAATATGACCGGGCCGAGATCCTGGCCCAGTTGGAAGGCCAGATGCTGGAAGCGGCTCAAAATCTTGAATTTGAAAAGGCCGCGGACCTGCGCGATCAGATTCAGAAACTCAAGGAAGCCCCCGACATGGGCCCCATCCGCGTCCACGAGCTTACCGAAAGCGGCAAACCCAAGCCCGGCGCCCCGGGCACGCGTGTGCTGCGCCAGCGGCCGCCCAAGCGGACGTAGGGTGGGCACGCGTCCCCTCTTCGTAGGTCCGGACTCGCCCGGACACATGGGAATAGGGTCGCCTTGAAGGCGCCCGGGTCAGCCCGGACCTACGACGGCTGCCTCTCCACCGATCCCGCCAAATCCCGCGGCCCGGCCGATGTTGCGCCCACATACACCAGGTAGCCCGCAAAGAGGATCGCCAGCAGCGGCGAAAACCAGTAGACCGCCGGGTCGGAGCGGGCCAGGCCCAGATAATGCACGCCCAGGCTCCGAAGGCCGCGTGAGATCTCAAAGCTGAGCGCCCACCCCACACTGATCGCCATCAGGCCCCATCCTGCCAGCGGCCGTTTCGCATACGCCAGGGCCCAGGCTGCGTAGATGCCCAGCGGGATGGCGGGAATCACATAGGACCCCCCTTCCGTCCGCGGGTTGCACAACATCAGGTAAGCCCCCGCATAGCCCAGAGCCAGGAGCGATAGACGCACACGATCCTGGCGCCTGCGGGCCATGAGACAGGCCACCAGCGTCAACGGGGCTACCACTATCCGGACCACCCACTGCCACAGTTCCGGCACGTTCAGGCCCACCGAACTGAAAAGCCCGAACAGGTCATTGAAACGCGCCCCGGCTTCCGTCGGGTTAGCCGAAAGCATGGTCTTGTCCCAAAAGAGCCGGTACTGGCTGGCCACGTAATCCGGCCTCTGGGCCAGAAACGGCAGAGCGAATGCCCCCATTGCCGCCAGCAAGGCTCGCCAGCGCATGGGCCGGTACAGCCCCCCGGCCAGCAGCAGAATCACTGCCATCTGAGGCTTCAGGGCCAGCCCCAGGCCCAGCCAGAACGTGGCCCGCCACCAGCGTTCTTCGATCAGGTCGGCTGCCGTCAGCGCCATCAGGGCCGCCAGCAACAGGTTCATTTGCCCCGCCGCGGCGCTGCCGGCGGCCGTGAGGACCACTGCAATGCTGGATAGAAGAAAAAAGTCCTCCCCCGTGCCCCGGGCCACCACTTCAGCCAGACGCCAGGTGGCGACGGCCAGGACGAGTAGGGAAACCGCCCGCCAGACCAACTCGTCGGCCATGCGCGGCAGCAGGGCAAACGGAATAGTAAGCACGGCCGAAGCGGGGAAATACAGGAATCCGTGAATCGAGGTCAGCAGATAGATCGGCTGACCATGCAGCCAGGCCAGCGAGGCATTCCGGTACGAGTGCACGACCGTCCGCGAGTGATCGGTGCGTGCCGTGTAGGCCAGCAGGACCACCAGGAACACCGCCCAGATGATCCAGCCGATGATTCGGGCGGCGCGGACATCGGGACGTTGATGGGTAATGTTCATCGTTGAGGCTGAAGCTCGGGCCGGATGGTCTGAAGGTAGGTGGCAAAGGTAACAAATTCGGCCCGCCGCCGCAGCCAATGGACAAGCGATTCCACACGGTCCATCATCCCCTGGCCGCTGTGGCGCCGGACATACCACGGCAGCCGGTAAGCGGACAGATCCGTGAACTCCCACGGGTGAAAGTAAAAGTTGACCGCCCCATCGTGGGCCAGTGTGCGCCCGGCCTCCCGGCGGATGAGCCCCATGGGGAAATTCTTGACCCCCAGCCAGAACAGCGGCACCCGCCATCCGGGCGAGGCCGAGACCGGAATGTTGACCAGATCGCCCACCAGGTACGGCCGGCGGGGTTTCCCCCAGTTGTTGTACCGCCCCGGCAGCCAGATGGGGTTCTCCGAGGAGTTATAGAGGTAGCCCGCGGCGGCAATGGCCGTCGTATCCACCGGTGCCATACGGGCCATCCGAAAGCCGATCACCTCCTGGCCACTGATCTGGCGCAACACGGCCCGCGAGGCGGCCAGGTCGGCGGGGGCGAAACGGCTGTGCCAGAAGCCGTGGGAGGCGATCTCGTGCCGGCTGGCCAGGTATCGGATGGTTTGGGCCTGATGCTGCGCGAAGTGGGCCGTGGTGAAGAGGGTTGCCGTTATCCCGCAGCGCTCCAGCAGGGCCCGCACCGCTTCCAGGCCGCGGCTGCCCACCTCGAGTTGTACGTCGGGCGGGACCGGCTGGCCGTATTCGCAGGGAATGTCGAATTCCTCGACATCGAAGGTCAGAATCACCCGCTCAGTCATACATCCCCCGCAGGCTGTTGATGCGGATTTTCCAGAGCGACAAGAACATCTTCAGCGGATCGTGGGCCAAATTGACCGTGGAAACCTTGTAGGAATGCGATTCGCTGACACGGGCGGCTACCTCGGCCACCTTGTAGTGCAGCCGCCGGGCCAGGAAAATGAGTTCGGCATCAAACGCGAAATCCATCAGACGCTGGCGGGCGAAGATTTCGCGGGCGGCGGCCGTGCGAAAGCCCTTCAGGCCGGCCTGCGTGTCGCGGTAGGGAAGCCCCAACAGCACCCGTACGCACCGATTGAAAGTCCAACCCATCAGCTTGCGGGAAAGCTTGATGTTCTTCTGCCCGCTCTCCACCAGGCTGCGCGAGCCGATCACCACATCGTTGAGTTTCAGGGCATCCACCAGGAGCGGCAGGTGATCCAGCGAATAGGCCAGGTCACCATCGGTGAAGCACACCATCTCGCCGTCGCAGAGGCTGACCCCCGTGCGGATGGCGTGGCCCTTGCCCCCGTTGGGCTGGTAGGAGTGCAGGCGGATGCGGGACAATCCGGCCGACGCGATGTGCTTTTGCAGCAGGCGCGGCGTGGCGTCGATCGAGCCGTCATCGACAAATAGAAACTGGTAGTCCGTGTGCGCCCGGGCGAACTCGTGCACCGCCTGGAACACGCGGTCCACCATGGCAGCTTCGTTATAGACCGGCAGAATAATCGTGACTTGTGACAAGGTCACCCCTTAACACATGTAGGGCCAATATCGCCCCCCCATGATGCCGACACAATATACCCGGGGACGGGCCGATGTTCCGGCCGGGTCCCTTCCGGGCGCCGAAACCGGGGCGGATCATCCGGCCGCACGCCGGAAAACACGCTCCTATAATCCCCAGTTCCCGGACCGCCTGGACTGCATCCAGCCAAGCCCTGGTACTCGGACCCCAAGAAATGCCAACGCCCCTTCCCGACCAAGCCCGTGCCGCACAGTTGGAGCGCGATCTACGCACCCTGGTGCGATTCATTGAGATCTATTGTAAGGGCAAGCACCCGCAAGACCTGCGTAAACCGGTAAACTTGAAAACGCACGATGTGGTCACCCTCGCCGGTCACGAGGTTTCCCTGTGCCCCGAATGCCAGAAACTGGTCACCCACGCCCTGGTCAAGCGATCCACCTGCCCGATGGACCCCAAACCAGCCTGCAAGCACTGCCCCAACCACTGCTATCACCCGACGTACCGGCAAAAGATCCGCGAGGTGATGAAATACTCCGGCAAACGCATGCTTCTGACGGCCCGCCTGGACTATCTGATCCATTACTTTTTCTGACCGCCGCACACCGA
The DNA here is from genome assembly GCA_021784455.1 of Planctomycetota bacterium. Lineage (GTDB taxonomy): Bacteria > Planctomycetota > Phycisphaerae > Phycisphaerales > Phycisphaeraceae > JAJXSS01. The sequence goes on along the minus strand of JAJXSS010000117.1, from coordinate 5,379 downwards.
TGAGCCGCCACCTTCTTCGACCCCGTCCGGCCCTGGCTCCGGCACCGCGAAGTACCTGCGGCAGGGCCGCGTCAGGAACACCAGCACCGTGCCCAGCGTGAACAGCGCCACGCCGCCGAGAATCAAGAGCATCCTGAGCGCCGGCCGCCCTTCTTCCTGATACAGCCGCAGCAGATTCAGCGCCGTGACGATCCACTCGATCGTAGCCAGCACCAGCAGGGCCTGAAGGATCCGGGCCGCCCACCAGCGGCGCACGATGACCAATCCGATCAACGCGAGCGACACGATCGTCAGCGGAATATTCCCCGCGTGCAGGAAATGGGCGGCAATCAGCAGGTAGCTCAGGACGATGGGAATGAGGCACAGAATCAGCATGACGCCAGGCCCTTACGAGGCGGTTGTTCTCGCAATATCGGGGTCTCCCTCCGATCTCGCGAGTGGGCGGAAATGAGGCGGGGGGCGCCCGATCGGCCACGACCGCTCCCCTGACCGCCCCCGGAATGCAGGGGGCGAGGCCACGGCGCTAGACCAGATCGCACGCCTCGGCCGGCATCCAGTGCTCATCCCGGTTTTTCCATTTCACATTGCAGCCAATGGGGTTGGTCAGCGGCGTCGCCGGTGGCCGGCCCGCCAGGAGGGCGTCCAGAGCGTCGCGCAGTTCGTGGGTCTTTTCCTTGCCCGGCTCGCGCGGATTGTCGTCCATCCGGCCGGTGTAGCGCAGCTTGCGATCCCCATCAAATACGTAGAAATGAGGCGTGCGCAGGGCCCCATACGCCAGGGCCACCTGCTGGGATTCATCCCGCACATACGGCCAGGTAAGGCCTTTCTCGGCCGCGTGCTGCTTCATGTGCGCAAAGGAGTCGGCGGGGTGCCTGTCCGTCTCGTTGGAGTTGATGGCGATCATGCGCACACCTTGGGGGGCGTAATCGGCCACCAGTGTCTTCATCCGCTCTTCCGAGCCGAGCACATAGGGGCAGTGGTTGCAGGCGAACACCACGATCACAAGTCTGGCATCCTTGAAAGTGGCCAGGGAGTAATGGCGGCCATCAATGCCGGGAAGGTTGAAATCGGGGGCCGCAGCACCAAGCGCAAGGGTGAAAGCCATGAGAATCTCCTTTCAAACTGGAGAGCCAACCCAACACCGGGATTCTAGCGATCTTTAAACACGATGGTGGTTGTTTGCGATTTTTCGTCGAAGTACATCTCCGCCCGGCCCCGGTGCAGGGCGGCCAGCACCTGGTCAACCTTATCTGCCATATCCACCAGGTCGGTGCCGTCGCGCGTGACGTACTCCTCCACCACGCGCCGCAGTGTCTCGGGCTGAAGCTGATCCAGGGGAATCATCAACATGTTCAAGCCGCAATTTTAACGAAGGCGGCGAAGCCGCGTCTATTATGCTAACATTCCCCTATCGCCTTTTTCCCCCTGGAGCGGACCATGGCGGCCCCATGGCTCGATGAACTGAACCCCGCCCAACGTCAGGCCGCCACCTACGGTGACGGGCCGGTGCTGGTGATTGCCGGTGCCGGCACCGGCAAGACCAAGACTCTGGCCTGCCGGGTGGCGCACCTGATCGGCCGGGGGATGGTCCCCGAGCGCCTCCTGCTCCTAACGTTCACCCGCCGGGCCGCGGCCGAGGCGCTCGCCCGGGCCGAGCGCTTGACGGGCGGCGGCCTGACCGGCCGGGTGTGGGGCGGCACCTTCCACGCCACCGCCAACCGGCTGCTGCGGCAATACGGCCGGGCCCTGGGGCTCGCGCCCGAGTTCACCGTCATGGATCAGGCTGATGCCGCCGATCTGATGAACCTGATTCGCAGCGAACTGGGCCTGGCCAAGACCCACCGGCGTTTCCCGCGCAAGGCCACGCTCAGCGCCATCTATTCGCGCGTGGTCAACAGCCGCACGAAACTGGCCGAGATCTTGGAGAAACACTATCCCTGGTGCCAGGATGATCTGGAAGGCATCCGCGCCGTGTTCGAGCAGTTCACCCAGCGCAAGCGGCAGCAGAACGTGCTGGATTACGACGACCTGCTGCTGTACTGGAATGCCGTGGCCAACCTGCCGGGCACCGGCGAGGCCGTGGCCGACCGCTTCGACCACATCCTCGTGGACGAGTACCAGGACACCAACCTGATCCAGGCCGAAATCCTGCGCGGCCTGAGGCGGCGCAACCGGAACATCATGGTGGTGGGCGACGATGCCCAGTCCATTTACAGCTTCCGCGCCGCCACGGTCACAAACATCCTCGATTTCCCCACCCAATTCCCGGGGGCGGCCGTGATCAAGCTCGAACAGAACTACCGCTCCCTGCAGCCCATTCTCGATACCTCCAACCGGGTGATGGCCCAGGCCGAGCACCAGTTCGCCAAAAACCTGGTTTCCACCCGTTCGCTGCAGGAGGCAACCCCCACCGGCCTCAAGCCGGCGCTGGTCACCTGCATGGATGAGCCGGCCCAGTGCGCGGCAGTCTGTACACGCATCCTGGAGGCCCTGGAACGCAACATCCCCCTGAAACGCCAGGCAGTGCTCTTCCGGGCCGGGCATCACAGCGATCAGTTGGAGGTGGAACTGACCCGGCGAAACATTCCTTTCGTCAAGTATGGTGGGCTGAAATTTGTCGAGGCCGCCCACATCAAGGACGTGCTGGCCCTCCTGCGGCTGATGGAGAACCCGGGGGATGAGATCAGTTGGTTCCGTGTCCTGCTGCTCTTGGAGGGGGTAGGCCCGGCCTCAGCCCGCAGAATCATGAACGCCTTGCGGGGCCCGACCATCCCGGATACCCCGGATGTCCCGGCCGCGGCTATCCTCCGGTTGCCGCACCCCGGCATGATCCCCGCAGCCGTTCCCGGGGGCGCCCATGGGGAATTCGCCGAACTCTGCCAGGTCTTCGCCGATTGTGGAGCCGTTGGCGATACGGCCAAGGCTTCCCTGCCGCCCGCCGCCCAGGTGGAACGCATCCGCCGCTTCTATGAGCCGATTTTTCGCCGCCAGTACGACAATCCGGAAACCCGCCTGCGCGATCTGGACCAGTTGGAACAGATCGCCGGCAACTACAAGTCACGCGGCAGTTTCATCACCGATCTCACCCTCGACCCCCCTTCCAGCACGCAGGATCTGGCCGGCCCGCCGCTGCTGGAGGAAGACTATCTCATCCTCTCCACTATTCACTCAGCCAAGGGCTGCGAATGGGATGAGGTGCACATCATCCATGCGGCCGATGGCATGATCCCCTCGGACATGGCCACCGGCTCGCCCCAGGAGATCGATGAGGAGCGGCGCCTGCTCTATGTGGCCATGACTCGGGCCCGCGACCGCCTGTACATCTACTTCCCCTTGCGCTACTACTTCCGCAAGCGGGCCTCGGATCGTCACAGCTACGCCCAACTTACGCGCTTTATCCCCCCCGCCGCCCTGTCCCTGTTTGACCGGATCAGTGTGGGGGTAGCGGGGGAAGATTCGCCCCAGGGGCCCGATATCGTCACCTCCCCGGCGGCAGCCCAGGCCATCCACCGCATGCTCCACGATCTGTGGCAGTGACCGCCCCGACCAGCATGGTGCAACGGTCTCTCCAACGGCCAGGTGATGGGAACGGCTCGGGGGTGATCCGGGATGATCCCGGATGGCATGGGCCCGGGGATGAAGGCCCCCACCCGTGCGATGCCCTACAATGACAGCCCACGATCGGGGCCGCGGAAGCCCTGATGTCGCCGCTTAAGACGGCTGTATAATCGCCGGGCTCTTGAACTCTTTACGAACCATTTGCACAGCCGCATTTGAAAAGGGAGATCGGACCTCATGATGGAGGGTAACAGGTTACACATCCATATCGGCGTTGCAGTCATCCTTGCGGCCATCTCGGCGACACTCGCCCGGGCCCAGACCGATGAAAGCCTGGTGGCCCAGCCCTGGCAAAAGGGCCAGACGTTCGAAAGCAGCAGCGATGTCCGGCTGATTCAGGGGGCATGGTCCAGTACGGGTGAAGGCAACGTGGGCATGGCCGAGGTCGAGTCGACAGGGCGCTATCGCTTCACTACCGATCACCCCATCGGGCCGGCCGTGGGATACCAGTACAACCTGGTCTGGCCGCATGGGGATCGTTTTCCAGTGAACCGGGCCCTGACGGATGTCTCCTTTGCCGCCGGTTCGCCGCTGGGGCAGATTGGCCAGCACAGCTTCTGGGGCGCCCTCGTCGGCGCGGGTTACGCCGGGGAAGACACTTTCGCCAACGGCAATGGAACCTACGCCAAGGCATCGCTCATAACCGGCGGGCAGCTCGACCAGAACAGCGGTTGGCTGCTGTTCATCCATTACGATGGCAACGGCCTTATCTACCCCGATGTCCCGGATCCCGGCTTCGTCTTCAACAGCAAGCTGGGAGACAACTTCGAGTATGTGCTGGGTTCGGGAATCGTGGGAGCGACCTGGAAGCCCCTGCCGGGCCTGAGGTTGGACGCCTACTACCAATACCCGATGCCCTTGAATGTCAATGTCCAATACGCCCTGGATCAGCAGTGGACGCTGTTCGGCGCCTACACCATTCGTCAGTTGGCCTTCCACTCCGAGGCCCTGCCGGGCAACCAGCGGCTGATTTACGCCGAAGAGCGTGCCGAAGGAGGCCTGCGCTGGCAGGTGGCCAAGGCGGTTCATCTGAGTCTGGCGGGGGGCTACGCCTTCGGTCGGCAGTTCCGCCGCGGCTTTGATTACCGCAACGAGGTCCCTATCGCCGGCCTGTCTGATGAACCCTATATTCGGTTTGGTGTCACCCTTCTCTTCTAGGCCGTGATGGATCCCGACAGAGCCCGGCCAGAAGCCTTATGGGGCAGACTGATGGATTCGCGGGGTGTTGGGGCCTAGATTCAAGAGAGGGATCCGTTGGGCCTCGGATGCGTTTTTATGCCCAGCAGTTTGGATTTTCTGACGTTTGATCCTCTCCTGGCGCGGTGGTGCCACGCACACCTGACGCCAGGATCGGCCCGTGTCTGGGAGGTGCTCAGCTCGCCGGGATCGCCCCCGGTGATTGCGCTCCTGGTGGTGCTGACGGCGGCGGCCATCCTCTGGCGGCGGCGCGGGGCAGTCTTGGCGTCGCTGGTGCTGACGGTACCGTGCGGATCGCTGCTGGGAGAACTGATCAAGGTGCTGGTGCAGCGGGCGCGGCCCTATGCGGTGGGGCCGCTGGGCCCATGGGGAGGGTACAGCTTTCCCAGCGGACACACCCTGGCAGCGACGTTAATGTTCGGCTTTCTGATTCTGCTGCTGGTCCCGAAACTGCGGCGGCGGTGGCTGCGGTTGGCGGCGGTGTTGATGGCCGCAGCGCTGGTGCTGGGCGTGGCGTGCAGCCGCGTGGCTCTGGGGGCGCATTATCCGACCGACGTACTTGGG
>JAJXSS010000116.1 GCA_021784455.1 Planctomycetota bacterium | reverse complement strand
CCGTGAGGCGAACGATGTACTTCTTGAGCATGGCACCACCTTCCTTGGTTGATGCCGCTATCGGTCAACAGGCCCCTTCCACATGATCCTAATTCCTAGATGTGACAGTGCACTAGGTTACCATTGGTGCTTCGCCGGCGTCAAACGTTCCTGGCTGGTTTGCGGTACATTGCCGGGCGAGAATCCGAGGCCTGGGCCCCGGGGGCCCGCAACCCTGGAGGATGGTTTCATGCCCGCAGGCATCACCCGGCCGAACTTCGACGAATACTTCATGCGCATCGCCCTGACGGTGCGTTCGCGGGCCAACTGCATGGGCCGGCATGTTGGGGCGGTACTGGTCAAAGACCGGCGCATCATCGCCACGGGCTATAACGGCACCCCCATCGGCATGCCGAACTGCACCGAGGGCGGCTGCACGCGCTGCCGGCATCGGGATGACAAGTTTCTCAAGGGCCGCGATTACGACAAATGCATCTGCGTGCACGCGGAGCAGAACGCGATTCTGCAGGCGGCGCGTTTCGGCACCGCCGTGGATGGGGCGATCCTGTACAGCACGTTGCAGCCGTGCTTCGGCTGTGCCAAGGAGGCCCTGCAGGCGGGGGTCAAGGGCATCGTGTACCTCAAAGCCTTTGAGGCCGGGGCCGATGACCCTGAACTGGCCGAGCAATACAAGCTGATCCTGAGCACCTTCCCCGACGGCTGCCGCCACCTGCCCCTGGCCGGGGAGGAATGAGCAGCAGGCCGGTGGGCGGGGGCGGGCCACCGATCTGGCGGCGGATCCGGTCGGTATCCAGTTTGCGGATGTACTGGACGAGGTTTGTCCACAGCGGGTGAAAGCCGTAGCCGCCCTGCGTCATCTCGGCAATGGCCTGGTCCTTGGACCAGCCCTGAATCACGATGCGGTAGGCGGCGATCATGGTGCCGGTACGGTCGGCTCCGTGCTGGCAGTGGACAAAGACGGGTTGTCTGGCGGGGTCGGTGGTGGCCCTGAGGAAGGTCACCAGATCCTCATCCTCGGCGTGCCAGGCCTTTTCATCAATCTGGAGGTAATCCAGGCCGGTGGCGGCGCAGGCATCGCGATCGGAGTGGAAGGAGCGGAGGCTGATCACGGTCTTGATGCCCAGGCGGCGCAGTTGGGCAAAACCCTCCGGTTCCGGCTGAGCGCCGCGATAAAGCGTCGGGGTGACGCAGTGAAGATTAGGCAGCCCGGGCCATGCCACAGGCACGGCCCAAGCGGCGGGGCGGGTGAGCGGGGGGGCAGTGGCGGGGAGCGGGGGTAAAGGTCGCGGTCGGCCGGTCCACAGGGCGATGATGGCCACGGCCACCAGGGCGGTGCCCAGGATCAACCAGCGCCGCCAGGGTCTGGGGACCATTACTTTCTCCGCACAATATCGATGATGATGCGTCCGGCGGTGGCCCCGGGCACGGGTTTAAGCTGGGGGGTGGCCAGGATCATGCGGGAGTTGAGTTCCGGGATGTCGGCGGCGGTCAAGGCTCCCGAGACGAGGTCGAGGCGCTGACGGGCCAGTTGCAGGGCGACGGCGCGGGTGCGGCGGTCGGCCTGGAGGGCGGCGCCGGGGCGGAAGTAATCGGCCGCCAGATCAAGGGCTTCCTGCGTCTCAGCGATCTGCACATCGATGGCCCGCAGTCGCACGAAGAGGGCGCGGTTCGCGGCGGGGTCGGGGTTGGCGGCCAAGGCGGCACGGGACTGGCCGGCCACCTGCACGCGCAGATTCAACAGATCGGCCCGTTTGCGGCGCAGCATCTGGACGATGCTCAGGGCATCCGCGGGGTCGGGGTTGGCGCGCAGGGCGGCGCGGCTCAGGTCGCCGGGGGCGAATTCATGGCGGATTTCCAGGGCCAGGTGATCATCGTCCTGAAGCCGGCGCAGGAGGGATTTCAGGGCGGCGGCGGAGGGGGCATCCAGCACGGTGGATCCCGGGGCGAAGTTCAGGGTGACCGAGCCGATCCGGCGCTGGACATCCGGGCGGGCGCCCAGGAGCCCGCCGGCCAGTTTCAGCGGGCTGGAGGCGATGCCCACGGCGACGGCCTGGGTAACGGCGCCCACGGCCGGCAGCATGACATCATCGGGGCCGAAACGATAACCCTTGAGGGGAACGGCCACGGGCAGCGTGATGGATCCGTCGGGGGCCTGGATGGCGGCGATGGCGACATCCAGCGGGGCGGGGAGTTGGAAGAAGCGGGCAATGGGGCCGTTGGGGGGTTCCGTCAGGGACAGGTCGGTGATGACGGTGTTGGTGCTCAGCGAGCCGCTGCCATCGGGGCGGAAGCGGTCTTCGAGATCCTCATCGAGCACGCCACCGGTGAGGGTTACTCCATACTCCTTGGCCAAGCCGCGCAGACTGGCCAGTTCAAAGCCGCTGACCGAGACTTTGAGATAGCCGGTGGGGTGAGGAGCCAGGGCGAGCCGGCCGGTGCTGGTGACTTCGGCGAAGAGGGCGCGATCGACCGGGGGGGACTTGGGATCGCGGCCTTCCAGCGGTGTGTTGCCGGCCGTCAGGAGGAGGCTGTAACGGAAGGGGTGGGGATTGGACAGAAGGTCGGATGAGAGATCGTAGGCGTCGAACTCCATGCCGGTCAGGGGAACGACCAGCACGGGCTGGGCGGTGCGGTCTTCGAACTGGGCATCCAGACCGCTGATGGTGAGCCGGGCGATATGGACGGTGAGCCGGGGGGGAGCGGGTGCGGGCTGGGTGGTGGGAAGGAGGGGGCCCGATTTCGAGGGCCCCGCGGCGGGCTGGGTGATTGGGGCGGGGAAGGATTGACGGGGCGATGCGCCTGGCGGAGTGGTGGCCGCGGGGACCTTGAGGACCAGCCCCAGGGCGTGGATGCCATCGGGTTCGCGGATCACGCGGATCTGCGGGCGGGTGAGTTCCAGAGTCTTGACGTCAATGGTGGCGGTGGCGGGGTCAACCCGCGCGGATTCGGCCCGCAGTTCCTCCAGCCCCGCCAGGGGCATGCCCTGAGGCTGAGCCTGGAAGCGGAGGTGACGAAGGGTCAGATCCGCATCAAAGGGACGAACCAGAGCGAAATCCAGGGGGGAACGGCGGTCGATAATGGTGCGGAGGGAAAGCTCGCCGCTCAGGACGCCGTGGCTCAAGCCGGCCCCATTGATCCGATGCCCCAGTTGGGGGGCCAGGGCGACCAGACCCGAGCCGTGGATGCCGGTGAGGGCGAAATTGATGGTGGCCTCGGGCCTGCGGAGAGTGAAGGGGCTGGAGGTGACATCGACCATCAGGTGATCGGCGATCGGGTCGGCGGCCGCGGTGAGTTCGAGGCGGATGGGCGGCTGGGCATCGGGCTGGTCGCCCAGGCAGGAAACAGGCGCTAGGGTCCTGAGCCGCACGTGGCGGATGAACAGAGGGGCGGAACCGGGGCGGGACTCGTCGCGGAAGGTGAAGCTGGAGGCTTGCAGGTCCACCTGCTGGATGTGAACGGGCGGGAAACGCGGAGGCAGGGAGTATCGGTGTGCGGGGGCCGCGGCCGGGGCCGTGGCGGATTGAGACGGCGGGGTCGAACCCAGGCGCAGGGCTGCCAGTTGGAGGGCCCCCCCGGCCTGGCGGATGGCGGAAGTCTGGAGGCCGGCCAGGTCGATGCGGCCGATATCGATGACGGAGTGGGTGGGGTCGAAGCGGTCGAGGGTGATGCCGGCCCGATCGAAGTGAAACAGGGGATGGGCGGGGGAGGAGGTCGTGGTGGGCCCATCGCTCAAATCGACATCGGTCAGGGCCAAGTGGCCAGTGTGGCCACCGGCCGGATCAACGGCCCAGAGGGCATCGACTTGGGCGGCCAGGTGGCCGTGGGTGAGCGTCAGGGAAGTGCCCGGCGGCAGATAGGCCCCGGCGGGTCCTTGACGCAAGCCGGTGACATCAAGAGCCAGCTTGGCGGACTGGTTGTCGGGTGCCGTGCCCAAAGTACCCCTCAGGGTGATATGGTCGGCGATACCCGAAAGGGCCGCAGAGAGATCGAGTTGGGCCGCAGGTGCAGGGCGGCCGAGCGTGAGGTGGGAGAGTTGGAGATCGGCCGTCGCGACGGTGTGGACGGGGGTGCTGCCGGGAGCAGCGTGGTCGGTCAGAGCGAAGGCGGCGGACTTGACGGTGAAGGACTTAACCAGCACCACCAAGGGAGCCGAGGCTGGGTCGGGCTGCCGCCGGCCTGGCTCCACCGTTGGGAGAAGACGAACCCCGGCGACGGCCAGGGCGTGGTCGCGGTCGCGGGCCAGGACGGCCGCAGGATGGTCGATGACCACGGAACCGATGGAAAGCTCGGCAGGGGTCCAGACGATATCGCTGCAATCCAGGCCGGCGAGAGAAGCGAGTTCGGTGGGTCCATCCTTGTATTGGAGGTGACGCAGGGAGAATGCCGCCTTTAGAACGCCACCTGCGGAGTTCGCGCTGGCGCTGAATTGGGCGGCCAACGATCCGTCGTGAAGCGTCGGCTCGATGCCCAGGGGGCGAAGATAGGGGGCCAGGGGCAGGGCATTGACCCCGGCCGCTTGGACAGTGAGGGCACCGGCCAGAGAGTGCGTGTGAGGTGTGAGGGAGCCTTGCAGGGTGAGGTGGTCGGCCAGGCCCGGGGCGGCCAGGGAGGCGTCCAAGGTGGCCGGGTGATCAGGCGTTCCATCGGGGGTGATGGCCAAGTTGCGCAGGTTGAAGGCGGCATCGGTGATGCGGATGTGGGTGGCTGGTTTCGTCGTGCGATCTTCCAGGTCCAGGCGCACCTTATCCCAGGTCAGGTGATTGATTTCCAGGGCCGGGAGGGAGATTTTTGGCGGGGCCAGGGAACGGGCGGCCGGAAGGGCCGCGGCCGCGGCGGGCGTGCTCGCCGGCGCCCCCGGAGGGTTTCCCCCGGCGGCGGCCGGAAGGGTGCGCAGGCCCAGGAAGGAAAGCGTGCCATCGGCATCGCGATGGGCCGTCAGGGCCGGGCCGGTAATCTCGATGAGGTCAAAGTGCGGCCGCAAGGGTGCGGTGGCGATGTGGACCCCGGCCAGGCGGATGGAGGGAATGCTGAATAGCTCCCGGCCACCATCCTCCAGGCGAATATCCTTGATGGTGGCCTGGCCGGTGAGCGGGCCCTGGGCGGAGGAAAACGTGCCGTTGATGTCGGCGGTGAGCAGACCGTTGACGTACTGGGATTCCAGACCCGCAGCGGCCAGATAGGGGCGCAAGGCATCGAGCTTGATGCCTTCGACCTTGAGTTTCAGGGCCAGGGATTTGTGGTCGGCGATGGGGGTCAGTTGGCCCTGGAGTTGAAGGGACCTGGCGATGCCCGGGGCGCGGGCGAAGCCGGCGATGGTGATGGTGGTGTCCGGGCCCAGGGGTTTGCCGGTGAGATTGCGGCAGGTGAGCTCATCGAGATCGAATTCAAGATGTGCCGGCGGGTTGACGGCATCATCATCGAAGGTCGCGACGCAGCGGCGCAGGAAGAGTTCCTGAAGGGAGACGCGGTAGGGCGGCCTCTGGCTCGCGGAGCGAGGTCGGGGGGTGGGCGACGCGGCGGCCAGCCGGGCGGGCGCTGAGCGTGTGGCGGGGCCCTGGGACGCAGCGGCCGGGACGGGGGGCCGGTTCAGGCAGAGTCCGGCCAGGGCGAAGAGTCCGCTGGGGGTGCGCAAGCCGTGGAAGCGCAGGCCCTCGATGGTGAGGCCGGCGAAGTCAGCCCCGGAGCGGTCGATGGAGCGGGCCTTGAGGACCAGATGGTCCAGACCGATGGATTCGCGGTCGTCGGCCGAAAGGTTGGCGTCATCGCAGGTGATCATGGCGCTGACACCATCGGCCGGTGCGGGCAAGGGCTTGGTCTGAACGCGGAAGTCGAGCCGGCCGGAGATGTTGTTGGCCTGGGGGCTCAGCCCCAGCGCGGCGAGATAACCGGCCATCGGCTTGGGGTGCAGGCCCTGAAGGGCCACCTGAATGCGGGCCTCGAGGTGCCGCTGGTGGCTGGTTCCGTCGATGCGGATAGTTAGGTGGTCAACGAGGCGCGCGAACTGGGCATTGAGTTCGCAGCGTGTGGGCCGGGTGGGGTTGCCCAGGTCGGTGATGCGCAGCTCAAGGTCGAGGCGCGTGTCAACGTTGGGGATGACCGCGCGATCGCGCACGTGGGCAATGAAGTGTTCGACGCGCAGGGCATCGATGCGCAGCGGGGAGGACAGATCGATGGGGCCGGTTTTGGGCACGGAGGGCGCGGCGGCGCCGTGCGAGACGAAGCGGTCGAGCAGGGGAATGCGGCCATCGGGCAGGCGATCGACGAGGACTTCGGCCCCGTCGGCCTCCAGACGCAGCACATGGAGCCGGCCGATGAGCAGAGCGAGGGTCGAGATACGGGCGCGGACATATTCCGATCGGATGAGCGGCTGGGCGGGGGCCGGGGTGGTGCTGGGGGCCGCCGAGCGGCCGGAAGCGGGCATCGGGGTGAACTGCAGGTTCCAGATGCCCACATCGGTTCCCAGCAGGCTCAGGTCAATCCGGCCATAGCTGCAGGCGAGCCCGTAGCTGGCGGCGGTTCTCCGCAGCACCACCGGGAACAGGAAGAACACGGCGATGCGGAAGACGATGCAGGCGACGATGAAGATGACGACCGCCCGGCGCAGGCGGCGGCGCCAGGGACGTGGGGCCGCTGGCGGCTGGGCAGGGGTGGCGGGAGCCGTCATGGGGTTTCTCCCGGGGTGGAGGGGTGGCGGGCCTTTTCCAGGGCCTGACTGCGGGCCCGGGGTGAGCCCAGCGGGTCATAGCCGGCGGGGGCCTGGCCGTGGGCGGCCAGCCAGTCATAGGCGCCGATGCGGGCGGCGGGCGAGCCATCTTCCAGGTACTGCCGGTTTTCGGAAATCAGGCGGCGCTGCAGTTCCGCGCGATCGGGGAGATCGGTGAGGATCTCATCCAGCGAGGAGGGGTGTCGGCCGGCTTCGCCGGCATAAGCGAGTAGCACGGCCGACAAGTCGCGGGGTAGCTGACCGGCGGATTGCATGTCGTGGAGCAGTTGCAGCGCCGCCAGATCCAACTGCCAGCCCAGGGCCTGCTGATCGGAGATGTTGAAAACGGGCGCCGCGCCGGCGTGAACGGCGGGCCGGGCGTGGATCTTGGCCACCAGGCGGGCCAGGACCGTGTCATCGGCCACCAGCGCCAGATCGGGCAGGACTTGGGCCCCGGTCTGGTCCCCCAGGAAGACCAGTGCGGCCCGGCGGCTCGCGGGGCGGTCCAGTTCGTTCAGGGCGGTGGCGATGGCCGAAGGCATCCAGTCGAAGGAAGATTCCGCCGTCACAGGGATGGAAGGAGGGTGGGAAAGCTCGCGCTGGCAGGCCTCGATGGCGGGGGCAAAAGCGGGGCCGGCTCCCCGACTGATATCAATGACCATGGCCAGGGCCCGGGCGGGCGAAGCGGTGAAAGTGAAGGGCGTGATCAGGACCAGGGCCGGTCCCTCCGGCGGGTCGAGCAGGACGGTCTCGCGCTGCATGGAGGGGGGCTCGCCGCCGCCGGTGGGCGGCACGAGGTCCTCCTGGCTCAGGGCCACCTGCAGAGGGGCCGAAGGCTGCGTGGGGCGGAACAAATCCACACGCACGTTGCGCTGGATCGGCTGACCGGAGAGGGGATCCTTCAGCCAGACTTTATCCGCGGCGCGGAAGGAAACGGTGACGCCCGCCGGAAGCACGCCGCGCAAATCGGCGAAGACCCGTACCGGTCCGGTGCTGCTGGGGGGCACGACGCTGCCCAGTTGGGCGGCCGAGAGGGGGACCGGAAACTGGCCGTAACGGGCCTCAAGGGTCAGGCGGGCGGTCGCCAGCAGAGGCTGATCCCCGCGCCACACAGTGATAAGTCGGGCATGGGCCCCCAGGGAGTCCAGCGCCTGCTGCGGCATGTGCGACAGGGCGACCAGGGTCACGTGTACGCCCAGAAGTTCGTTGGCTTGGAGGGGGGCCAGGGTGGTCTCGGCGGGGCGCGTCGTCGGACCCGACAGGGGCGTGCCGGCAAAATGGACGACGCTGACTTGAGCTTGCGGGGCGGGCAGTTCCACCGCCTTGGGGGCTTGGCAAGCGCTCAGGAACAAGGCGGCCAAGACGAGTGTGCCTGCCAGAAGTTTCACAGCAGCCCTCCGTTGCAATGGTCCAAAGGCTTTCTCAGACTATTGTAGAGCAACAAGGGCTGATGCCAAGGCTGTGAATTGCGGGTCATCGCGGCCAGGGGGAATGCCGGTCGGCTGCCGGCCGGTGTGAGAACGAGCCTTTGCAGACCCCACCGGTGGCCACAGGCGTTCGCTCCGGTGCCGGGGCAGGAAGAATTCCATATTTCGTGACATCTTGCCCGCTGGGGCGAAAGATTGGTTGGTGACCCCATGCCAACCCGCCGCAAGTCTCTGTTTCTGCTGCATCCGTGGCGCCTGGATGTGCCGCTGCTGATCCTGCTGGCCAGCGGTCTGCTGGTCACCGGAATGAACCTGCCCTTTCTCTACATCAAGAAGCTCATCTTCTTCCAGGAGCAGTACTCCCTGTTCCAGAGCATCGCCAGCATGTGGCAGGAGCGGTTCTACCTGCTGGCCCTGGTGATCGTCTGCTTTTCCATCGTTTTCCCCATCTTGAAGCTGTTCGCCCTGGCGGTGTTGTGGCTGATGCCTTTTGACCAGGAGGAACGCCGCCACTACCTGTCGGTGGTGAGCTTTCTGGGCAAGTGGTCGATGATGGATGTATTTGTGATTGCGGTTCTTATCACGCTGGCCAAGGCCAGCGTGATGTTCGATGCCGCCCCGGGAGTTGGCATTTACGTCTTTGCGGCGGCGATCCTTCTGTCGATGGTGGCCAGTTTTCTGATGGAACGGCTGGCCCGCCAGCCGGTGCGGTCCCGGAACTGAATCCCGTGGAATCTGCCGGGATCAGGCGGCCTGGATCTGCCTGGACTGGCGCCAGGGTTGGACATAGCCGTGCAGGCGGGTCAGCACGGCCTCGGGGGCTTCCTGGCGCAGGATGCCATCGACCGCCCTGAGAATGAGGGTTAATTCCAGGATACGCCGGCCCAGGCAACTGGCCAGGTGCCGGGTGCGCCACAGGCTCAGACGGCTGAGCAGCAAAGAAGACAGCAGAATCCCCAAGGCCCAAGCCAGGGGATGCACCAGCCGAGCGGGCGACAGAGGCCCTTGAGGCAGCAACAGGAGGATGGCGGCCACGCTCAGTGGTATGCCCACGACCGGGGCGTATCGGGCCAGCCAGCTCCAGCGGCGCTGGGCCCTGTCGTGGACCAGGACCATGCGGTCCATACGGGCATTGAGGAGGCGGCTGATTTCTTCGGCTGAAGCTCCGGCCTGGGCCAGGGCCAGGACTTGGCGCAGGACGGGGTGGCGCACGGGGCGCCGGGCCTCTTCGGATCGGATGGCAAATTCGCCATGGAGGACGGCGGCCAAGCCGGTGCGGCCCGCCCACACGCAGCGTTCCAGTTCCTCCAGCAGGTTGTCCAGTCTGGCGTTCATCGACGTTGACGCCGCAAGAAGACCTGTGCTTGTCCAGCGCGTCCGGGCATCGGCCCGCTGCGCTTCGCCGCTGTCATCTATCGGCCGGACCCGCTCGGCAAGCCCAGCATTCGCAGATGCCCCGTTGCACAGGGGGCCAGACCAGCCACCAGGGGCTCAGGATCAGGCCACGGGATGGAAGGGCGGGGCGGGCTCTTGAAAGAAGCGGTCGGCGACGGCGTGCTCCTGGCGGCGGGCTTCGCGGACGCCCAGGGCCGTCAGGTCCCGGATCATCTGGGCATCGTCCATGCGGAAGCGGCCGGGGGTGGTGATGTTGCTGATGCGCAGGACCTGGTGGCGGCAGAGCACCGTCGCCATGGCCAGGGCGGAGCGGACCTGGCCCTGGTTGAGCAGGCGGGCCAGCAGGTTGCCCCGCAGGTAGGGCAGCAGGCCGCCCACCGTCCGCAGCCGGGCCGGGATGTGAAAGGGCTCCTCGGTGGTACCGATGGAGAGCATGTCCAGATGGTCGGGGTGTTGTCCCAGAACGCCGATGGCTTCGACGGCGGCGACGGCGGCAGGACAGGGGGCCCAGACACCCCCGTCGAGATAGGTTTCGCCCGTGTTGAACAAGGAGGCGGGGAAATACGTCGGGGCCGCGGAGGAGGCCATGACCACCTCCACGGCCGGGAGGTTTTCGGGGTGGCGTACGGCCGGATCGTG